>NZ_OFSQ01000044.1 GCF_900249755.1 Cupriavidus taiwanensis | reverse complement strand
CGCAAGCCTCAACGCAGCGACGAGCACGAGAGCGGTCAGTAGCAATCCAAACTTTGTTACTCGTCAGAAAATCGAAATCATCTTCGGTTAAATCCAAAACGGCAGAAGCCTGAATGAGCTTAATAGAGGCCAAAGCGGTCTGGAAACGTACGGATTGTTCAGTAACTTGACTCATGATTTCTTACCTATTAGTGGTTGAACAGCATCGGACTCAGATAGTAATCCACGCTCTTTTAAAATGTCAACAAGAGAATCTCTACCATGAACAAAATGTGACTCATATCTAAACCAGTCCTTGACGAACGTGCCAAGCATATTAAGCCACTTCTCCTCATCCAACGCGTCAGTTTTTGACAGAATCGTTAGTTGATGGCGAAAGGTCGCAAAGTAAGAGCTTCTCGAGCTGCGCAAGGATAGGTCGAATTTTCTCATTTTCCGCCAGCAGTCCACTTCGATTTAATTCGTAAACAAGCAGTAGTAATTCCTGCTTTATCAAGATAATTTTTCGACTCATCAGAAATATCCGAAAGTGTTAACTTCTGCGTCATGGAAGCGATAAAACTCTGCAGGTTGGATACGCCAATCATTTTTATCGAAGCGCGCATAAATTTGAGCAGATTTGTCGTCACAGGTTGCGCCGCCAAAACGTCGGCTACAGTAACTTTTCCCAGCCTCAATCTCATCTCTCTTTTTGCGTTCTGCTTCAATATCTGGTTGAACGGCGTCGCGTCGTAACCCAGCTTGGTAAGTTGGATTAAGCACTCCGTGGACAGATTTGTCATTGTGAGCATTTTCATCCCGAAGTTGCGGCTCATTCTGATTCTGAACAGCTTCTTGGGAAGTAGCGACAGCTTGGTTTTTAGTGAGTTGTTCCATTCTTTAGCTCCTAGACCTTTAGCAGCAAGGTCCATATCTGACTTTTTGTTAACGTATTTAGCCACATAGAAACCAACAGCCATATAACTGGTAGCTTTAAGCGGCTCACCTTTAGCATCAACAGGCCACAACCAACCAGAACGTGAAAAAGCGTCCTGCGTGTAGCGAACTGCGATGGGCATACTGTAACCATAAGGCCACGTATTTTGCAAGCTATTTAACTGGCGGCGATTGCGTACCCGACGACCAAAATTAGGGTCAACGCTACCTGTAGGAAGTGTCCGCATAAAGTGCACCGCATGGAAATGAAGACGGCCATTAGCTGTACCATACTCAGGCACACAAAAATACTGATAGCAGTCGGCGTGTGAATCATTAGCCTTGCGACCCTCGGCAGCAAGAACCATACGACCAATATCACGAAAATAGTCACGCAAAGCATTGGGATTATCATAAAACGCCTCTAATCGGTCGTCAGCCAACGTGAGAGTGTCAAAAACGATAAACCAACCATCAGCATGAGCCTGTCGCATTGCATTCATCAAACGCTGAATAGCAAAGCCTCTACGCGATTTCATAGTGGAGGCCTCCAGCAATCTTGAACACTCATCCTTAATACCTTTCTTTTTGGGGTAATTATACTCATCGCGAATATCCTTAAGAGGGCGTTCAGCAGCCAGCTTGCGGCAAAACTGCGTAACCGTCTTCTCGTTCTCTAAAAACCATTTTTCGTCCCCTTCGGGGCGGTGGTCTATAGTGTTATTAATATCAAGTTGGGGGAGCACATTGTAGCATTGTGCCAATTCATCCATTAACTTCTCAGTAACAGATACAAACTCATCACGAACGTCAGAAGCAGCCTTATGGCCGTCAACATACATATCACCATTATCGAACTCAACGCCCTGCATACGAAAAGACAGAATCTCTTCCAAGAGCTTGATGCGGTTATCCATCTGCTTATGGAAGCCAAGCATTGGGGATTGAGAAAGAGTAGAAATGCCACAAGCCTCAATAGCAGGTTTAAGAGCCTCGATACGCTCAAAGTCAAAATAATCAGCGTGACATTCAGAAGGGTAATAAGAACGAACCATAAAAAAGCCTCCAAGATTTGGAGGCATGAAAACATACAATTGGGAGGGTGTCAATCCTGACGGTTATTTCCTAGACAAATTAGAGCCAATACCATCAGCTTTACCGTCTTTCCAGAAATTGTTCCAAGTATCGGCAACAGCTTTATCAATACCATGAAAAATATCAACCACACCAGAAGCAGCATCAGTGACGACATTAGAAATATCCTTTGCAGTAGCGCCAATATGAGAAGAGCCATACCGCTGATTCTGCGTTTGCTGATGAACTAAGTCAACCTCAGCACTAACCTTGCGAGTCATTTCTTTGATTTGGTCATTGGTAAAATACTGACCAGCCGTTTGAGCTTGAGTAAGCATTTGGCGCATAATCTCGGAAACCTGCTGTTGCTTGGAAAGATTGGTGTTTTCCATAATAGACGCAACGCGAGCAGTAGACTCCTTCTGTTGATAAGCAAGCATCTCATTTTGTGCATATACCTGGTCTTTCGTATTCTGGCGTGAAGTCGCCGACTGAATGCCAGCAATCTCTTTTTGAGTCTCATTTTGCATCTCGGCAATCTCTTTCTGATTGTCCAGTTGCATTTTAGTAAGCTCTTTTTGATTCTCAAATCCGGCGTCAACCATACCAGCAGAGGAAGCATCAGCACCAGCACGCTCCCAAGCATTAAGCTCAGGAAATGCAGCAGCAAGATAATCACGAGTATCCTTTCCTTTATCAGCGGCAGACTTGCCACCAAGTCCAACCAAATCAAGCAACTTATCAGAAACGGCAGAAGTGCCAGCCTGCAACGTACCTTCAAGAAGTCCTTTACCAGCTTTAGCCATAGCACCAGAAACAAAACTAGGGACGGCCTCATCAGGGTTAGGAACATTAGAGCCTTGAATGGCAGATTTAATACCAGCATCACCCATGCCTACAGTATTGTTATCGGTAGCAAGCACATCACCTTGAATGCCACCGGAGGCGGCTTTTTGACCGCCTCCAAACAATTTAGACATGGCGCCACCAGCAAGAGCAGAAGCAATACCGCCAGCAATAGCACCAAACATAAATCACCTCACTTAAGTGGCTGGAGACAAATAATCTCTTTAATAACCTGATTCAGCGAAACCAATCCGCGGCATTTAGTAGCGGTAAAGTTAGACCAAACCATGAAACCAACATAAACATTATTGCCCGGCGTACGGGGAAGGACGTCAATAGTCACACAGTCCTTGACGGTATAATAACCACCATCATGGCGACCATCCAAAGGATAAACATCATAGGCAGTCGGGAGGGTAGTCGGAACCGAAGAAGACTCAAAGCGAACCAAACAGGCAAAAAATTTAGGGTCGGCATCAAAAGCAATATCAGCACCAACAGAAACAACCTGATTAGCGGCGTTGACAGATGTATCCATCTGAATGCAATGAAGAAAACCACCATTACCAGCATTAACCGTCAAACTATCAAAATATAACGTTGACGATGTAGCTTTAGGTGTCTGTAAAACAGGTGCCGAAGAAGCTGGAGTAACAGAAGTGAGAACCAGCTTATCAGAAAAAAAGTTTGAATTATGGCGAGAAATAAAAGTCTGAAACATGATTAAACTCCTAAGCAGAAAACCTACCGCGCTTCGCTTGGTCAACCCCTCAGCGGCAAAAATTAAAATTTTTACCGCTTCGGCGTTATAACCTCACACTCAATCTTTTATCACGAAGTCATGATTGAATCGCGAGTGGTCGGCAGATTGCGATAAACGGTCACATTAAATTTAACCTGACTATTCCACTGCAACAACTGAACGGACTGGAAACACTGGTCATAATCATGGTGGCGAATAAGTACGCGTTCTTGCAAATCACCAGAAGGCGGTTCCTGAATGAATGGGAAGCCTTCAAGAAGGTGATAAGCAGGAGAAACATACGAAGGCGCATAACGATACCACTGACCCTCAGCAATCTTAAACTTCTTAGACGAATCACCAGAACGGAAAACATCCTTCATAGAAATTTCACGCGGCGGCAAGTTGCCATACAAAACAGGGTCGCCAGCAATATCGGTATAAGTCAAAGCACCTTTAGCGTTAAGGTACTGAATCTCTTTAGTCGCAGTAGGCGGAAAACGAACAAGCGCAAGAGTAAACATAGTGCCATGCTCAGGAACAAAGAAACGCGGCACAGAATGTTTATAGGTCTGTTGAACACGACCAGAAAACTGGCCTAACGACGTTTGGTCAGTTCCATCAACATCATAGCCAGATGCCCAGAGATTAGAGCGCATGACAAGTAAAGGACGGTTGTCAGCGTCATAAGAGGTTTTACCTCCAAATGAAGAAATAACATCATGGTAACGCTGCATGAAGTAATCACGTTCTTGGTCAGTATGCAAATTAGCATAAGCAGCTTGCAGACCCATAATGTCAATAGATGTGGTAGAAGTCGTCATTTGGCGAGAAAGCTCAGTCTCAGGAGGAAGCGGAGCAGTCCAAATGTTTTTGAGATGGCAGCAACGGAAACCATAACGAGCATCATCTTGATTAAGCTCATTAGGGTTAGCCTCGGTACGGTCAGGCATCCACGGCGCTTTAAAATAGTTGTTATAGATATTCAAATAACCCTGAAACAAATGCTTAGGGATTTTATTGGTATCAGGGTTAATCGTGCCAAGAAAAGCGGCATGGTCAATATAACCAGTAGTGTTAACAGTCGGGAGAGGAGTGGCATTAACACCATCCTTCATGAACTTAATCCACTGTTCACCATAAACGTGACGATGAGGGACATAAAAAGTAAAAATGTCTACAGTAGAGTCAATAGCAAGGCCACGACGCAATGGAGAAAGACGGAGAGCGCCAACGGCGTCCATCTCGAAGGAGTCGCCAGCGATAACCGGAGTAGTTGAAATGGTAATAAGACGACCAATCTGACCAGCAAGGAAGCCAAGATGGGAAAGGTCATGCGGCATACGCTCGGCGCCAGTTTGAATATTAGACATAATTTATCCTCAAGTAAGGGGCCGAAGCCCCTGCAATTAAAATTGTTGACCACCTACATACCAAAGACGAGCGCCTTTACGCTTGCCTTTAGTACCTCGCAACGGCTGCGGACGACCAGGGCGAGCGCCAGAACGTTTTTTACCTTTAGACATTACATCACTCCTTCTGCACGTAATTTTTGACGCACGTTTTCTTCTGCGTCAGTAAGAACGTCAGTGTTTCCTGCGCGTACACGCAAGGTAAACGCGAACAATTCAGCGGCTTTAACCGGACGCTCGACGCCATTAATAATGTTTTCCGTAAATTCAGCGCCTTCCATGATGAGACAGGCCGTTTGAATGTTGACGGGATGAACATAATAAGCAATGACGGCAGCAATAAACTCAACAGGAGCAGGAAAGCGAGGGTATCCTACAAAGTCCAGCGTACCATAAA
>NZ_OFSQ01000043.1 GCF_900249755.1 Cupriavidus taiwanensis | reverse complement strand
TAGGTCGGTACGCATCCCAGATGGGTACAGATGCCTACCGCCACAAAGAAGTCCGGGCGGAGCGAGCGTGTCGCATTACTCGCATACGCGGGCTGCTGGTCCTTCTGGGACAGGGGATCGCCCAACAGGCGATCGTGCCTGCCCAGACGCGCCAGCATGTCGCGGGTCCGGTGCAGTATCCAGACGGGCTTGCCGCGCCAGGCGACGGTGACGAGTCCCCCTGGCTCCACGGCGCCGAGCCTCACATCGACGGGCGCGCCCCGCGACCTTGCGGCGTCGCTTGGCGCCATGCTGGCCACGAATGGCACCATGGCGCCGACCAGGCCTACGCCTCCCATGGCGCCGGTGGCCAGCAGAAGCAATCGGCGCTGGCGTGCGCTCTGTGTGTCTGCCGTCGGATTGTTCATGGCGATTTACTCCAATCCCGGGGGGGCATGTGGCCAGCAACGTGACTGGCTGCCCAACCGCTCACTCCCAGAGCTTGCCCAATAGCTGCGCCCATTGGCAGCGGCCCGGCAAGAACACGGGCACCCGCTTGCGATACGCCTCATAGTCCGCCGCGAAGCGGTGGGCCAGGTCTTGCTCTTCCTGCCTTGCAAGCATCAATTTCCCACAAGGTTGCCGAGTCCCCTTGCTTCGCCATGGCAGGAGGGCACGCACTTGCCCGTCTACTTCAGGCGCTGCTCCCCAGCTTGCACCCGGGCTAGCAAAGACTGAACCCGCCCATCATGCGTTGATGCATCACGAGCATGCCTACCGCGCCAAAGGATGCAGCACGCCGATGATGGCGAACACGATCAAGAGGACTCTCCATATCAACGATTTGTTCACGTGTTACCTCTCTCTTCGTTGGCGGCCCGGGTACGCGTCCGCCATGCGTGCCAATTGCTCTGCCGTCCTGTCACTCCTTGATTCGAAATGGATGGGGCTTCTGCTTTGGCGCTTGCTCGGTCATTCCGCCCACTTGATCGTCCTGCGCGCTCATGCTCTTCATCATCAGCCACATCGACAATGGGCAGATCAAGAGCAGGAGATACGGCCCAATACCCAGGACAAGCGCTCGGACCGGCGGCAATAGGGCATAGGCGGCTGCCAGCATTGCCGCCAGAGCGATGCCTGCGGTGATCATTGCTTTCGGATTGCATTTCATGGTGGTGGTACTCCTTTTCAAATGGTTCGGATCTGGACAGCGTCCTTACTTCGTCGGTGGCGTCTGGATCTTGTCCGCGTACTTGCGCATGATCTCGCCCATCGCCTGCATCATGTCCGCATGCATCTGCATCGAAAGCTTCTCGTTGCCAGGTGGCAGGCCCATCATCGGGCAGCTTCCCATCATGCCGCCGCCCATCATGTGGTCCATCATCATGTCGTGCCCCTTGTCCTGTGCACCCGTCTTGGCGCTTTCGGCGCCACGGGTTGCACCGGCCGCTGCGGACCAGCCGCTGGCGCCAAGCATCACCACGGCTAGGGTTGCGGCTACTAGTGATTTCGTATTCATGGCGATCTCCTTATCGATCGCGATTCAATGACCACGCGCCAATCCAGTACCAGACAAGTGGGCGGGCAGACAGTCAGTCCGGCTCCCTCAGGGCGGATGCCAGAGGCCGGATTGCACGGATGCATGCTTTGCCTGGTCGGCCGAAGCACCCTCAGTCACTTGGACTCGGAAGGCCCCATCGGGCTGCCGCCGCCGGTCGACTGGGAATCCATTTGTTTCATCATTGCATTGCAGCGCGCCAACATCGATGCCTGAGAGGCTGATGTACTGGAGGTCGCCGCAGGGTGTTGCGCTGCAGTGCGCGCGCGATTGATGACGTCCCAGTCGGGACCCGCGAGCGCCTGCGCGGTCGCGACGGCGAGTGAAATGAGAACGAGAGTCTTGAGAGTGGAATGCATGATGATCTTCCCCAGTATTCGGTTTTGTCTGGCTCAACCGCAACGGGTCAGAGCACCCACGCTCGGGTAGAGCCACCAAAGTCAAGCACGTGGCCGAAGTGGGCCACGCGTAGGGATAGATCAGATGCGCAAGCGGGCCGTTGCGAGATAGACCGGACCAGGCGAGTTGTTCGCGCTGTCAGCCGTGTGGAAGATGCGGAAGGTGTATGGCGTGGGCGGCAGAACGTGTTCAAGCCCAGCCATAGTCGGCAAGACACCGAGATCGGGCCCGTGACCGTTGCTGTCGGCCCAGTGCCGACCGTCCTGTTGATGGTCAGCGCACAAGGCCAACAACAGCAGCGCAAGCAAGCGAGTGAAGGGGCTGCGGCTATGCTTCATGAATCACGCCAGCATTTGTCCTAGTCTAGCCCCCCGATCTGGGCAGCAAGGCAAGGAGACACGGGTTGGTAGAGTCGAATTCACACATGACAATAGCTACGCCACGCGGCGTCTGAGTCGTAGCGCATTGGAGATCACTGAAACGGAACTCAGGCTCATGGCCAATGCCGCGATCATCGGCGACAGCAACCAGCCGGTGAACGGGTACAGCAACCCCGCCGCCAGCGGGATACCCAGCGCGTTATAGATAAAGGCGAAGCCCAGGTTCTGCCGCATGTTGGCGATAGTGGCCTCGGAGAGTTCGCGTGCTCGGGCGATACCGCGCAGATCGCCCTTGACGAGGGTCATCTGGGCGCTGTGCATCGCCACATCTGTGCCGGTTCCCATCGCAACGCCCACATCGGCCTTTGCCAATGCCGGCGCGTCGTTGATGCCGTCGCCCGCCATCGCAACCACGCGGCCTTCCCCTTGCAGCTTCTCGACGAGCGCCAGCTTGTCGGCCGGCTTCACTTCGCCATGAAACTCGTCGATGCCCAGGCGACCGGCTACCGCCTTCGCCGTGACAGCGCCGTCACCTGTCGCCATCACCACGCGGACCCCGGCTTGCCTGAGCGTCATCAGAGCCTCGGGCGTGCTGGCCTTGACGGGGTCGGAGACGGCAAGCAGACCGGCCAATGTTCGATCTGCCGCCAGATACATGACACTGGCGCCTTGCTGCCGCAGGGTATCCGCCTGAGACGCCAGTGGTGCAACGTCGACCTGTTCCTGCTGCATCAGGGCGGTGTTGCCCAGCACGAGCTGGTGGCCACCGACGCGGCCGCGTACCCCCATGCCCGTGTCCGAGGCGAAATCCTCCGCCTTCGCCAGGGCCAGGCCGCGCTCACGCGCGGCGGTGACGAGGGTCGCGGCTAGCGGATGTTCGCTGCCCTGGTCGAGGCTCGCGGCCAAACGAAGCACCTCGGTTTCCGTGAACGGATCGACACGATAGGCCCGTTCAAAACTCGGACGGCCTTCTGTCAGCGTGCCGGTCTTGTCCACGATCAGGGTGTCGACCTTGCGGAATTGCTCGATGGCCGCCGCGTCCCGGAACAGAATGCCCTTGGTCGCGCCATTCCCGCTGGCCACCATGATGGATGGGGTGGCCAATCCCAGCGCGCAGGGACAGGCAATGATCAGTACAGCCACCGCATTGACCAGGCCAAAGACCCAGCTCGGCTCGGGGCCGAAGACGCCCCAGGCGAAGAACGTGAGCAAGGCGATGGTTACGACCACCACCACGAACACGCCGGCGACCCGGTCCGCCATCCGCTGCATCGGCGCCTTGGAGCGCTGTGCCTGGGCCACCATCTGCACGATCTGCGACAGCACCGTCTGGGCGCCGACCTTTTCTGAGCGCATCACCAGGCTGCCCGAGGTGTTGATGGTGGCGCCGATCACGTGGTCGCCGACGCGCTTGGAGACGGGCAGAGGCTCACCGGTGATCATCGATTCGTCGATGGCGCTGGCCCCTTCGTTCACGACGCCATCCGTGGGCACCTTTTCGTCGGGCCGGACCCTCAGGAGATCGCCGACATGCACGTGCGTGAGCGGAATATCGGCCTCGCTGCCGTCCGGATTGAGGCGGCGTGCCGTCTTGGGGGCCAGGCCGAGCAGCGACTTGATGGCTGCCGAGGTCTGCGAGCGCGCCCGCAACTCGAAGATCTGGCCGAGCAACGTCAGCGAAATGATGACGGCCGCGGCTTCGAAGTAGACCGCGATCCGGCCGTGCATGAGAAAGGCGCGGGGAAACAGCTCTGGGGCAACGGTGGCGGCGACGCTGTAGACGAACGCCGTACCCGTACCCAGACCGATCAGCGTCCACATGTTCGGGCTGCGGTTTCGGAACGACTGGAGGCAGCGGACGTAGATGGGCCAGCCTGCCCAGAGGACCACCGGTGCGGACAAGACGAGTTCCACCCAGCTTTGCGTCGCGGGCTCCAGCACCCCGAGGCGGTCCCCAAGCATCACCAGCGACACGACGGCGATCGTCAGCGGCAAGGTCCACCAGAAGCGATGGCGAAACGCCGCGAGTTCGGGATTCTGGTCGTCGTCGAGGCTTGGCATGAGCGGCTCGAGTGCCATGCCGCACTTTGGGCACGTCCCGGGATGGTCCTCGCGGATTTCGGGGTGCATCGGGCACGTATAGGTCGTGCCCGGCGCCGTCTCGCCTTCATCGGGCGCCGAAACGCTTGGTGTCTCGACATAGCGCGTCGGCTCGGCCTCGAACCGCTTCTGGCAGCCGGCACTGCAGAAGAAGTATTGTGCCCCGGCATAGCTTGCCTGGTATGGCACATCCCGCATGACCGTCATTCCACACACAGGATCGCGTGCACTGGCCCCACAGACGGCAGCGCCGTGACTGGTGGAATCATGGTCTCGTCGATTCGGCGCATTTCCGCTGCCGTGCCCTACGTGCTCATCGTCTCGCGCTGCTGCCATCGCGTGATGTGAGGCAGGGTCGAGAGATTGCCGTTGTCGATCGCTCGTGGTCATCGCGCTCACTGCCTGGTTGCACGTACTGCCGCTCGATGTTTCGGCGGTTCGCCGCTGAACTCATCCAGGATCGGGCATTCGGGGCGGTCATCGCCTTCGCAATGTCGCGACAAGTACAGGAGCGTGTCACGCATGCTGGACAGTGAGGCAATGCGGGCGTCCAGCTCCTGGATTCGCTGTTCCGCAATCGCCTTTACCGTTGCACTCGCGCGCCGTTTGTTTTGCCACAACCCGAGCAACTCGCGGATCTGGGCCATCGAGAAGCCCATCGCCCGCGCTCGCCCAATGAAGCGCAGGGTATGAATGTCAGCTTGACCATACACCCGGTAGTTCCCCGCGCTGCGTGCGGCTGAAGTCACAAGACCAACGCTTTCGTAGTAGCGGATCATCTTGGCCGAGACGCCGGATGCGCCGGCGGCTTGTCCAATATTCATGATGTGCTCCTTACCTTCAATCCCTGTTGTCTCGGACACGCAACTTGAGCAAGCTGCGGGGTGGATGGCATCCAGGGTTCGATGACTCAACGATAGACCTTGCCCCGGTGGGAAGGTCAAGGACACGATCCTTCGGAAACTTGGGCCACGTTGCGAGAAGACCCGGGGCGAAAGGTCCGGTTGCATTACCCGCAAAAGACAGTATCCTTGCGACTATCACGCCCACCGCAAAGAACTCTTGCGTCACTCGGTCCGCCGGCATCCCTGGTTCGCCGGCCTCCTTCTCGTTGTGTTTCTGACAGTCCAACTGGCAGCGGCCGCGTACGCCTGTACCGGTAGCCGCTATCAGGTGGAAGGCAGCGGCACGACGGCGGCAATGACCGAATCCTGTGCCGATATGGCGGCTGGCGGTAGCGACCAAGGCACTGACCAGAGTGCGCTCTGCCTGGCGCACTGCCAGGCAGATTCCAAGAGCGCGGACCATGTTTCACCGCAGCTTCCGGCCTTCCTGCCAGTGCTGAAGAGCGTCGTGGAACCCACGCGCGTGGTCACGGCCGAGGTTCGCATCGCGCTGCGCGCCGAGGTCGAGGCGCGCGGCCCGCCGCCCCTGAACATCCTTCACTGCAGTTTTCAAACGTAGCCTCCAGATCGACGCCCATTCGGTGCTGCCCAGCTAGACTCGGGTAGCTGTCGTCGTTCACGGAGGCTTTATGCTTTTTCCTCGTCGCCTGACGCTGGCGCTGCTTTGCGCGCCTGCCTTCAGCATGGCGGTGTCGCATGCCGCGGCTGCGCAATCTGCCCCTTCTCTTTCCCTCGAGGAGACCGTCGCGCTCGCGACCACTCACGCCGGCGATGCCGAATCCTCGCGAGGCGCCGTCGAGGCAGCCGTGCAAATGGCGGTTTCCGCCGGCCAATTGCCGGACCCGGTGCTCAAACTTGGACTCAACAACGTCCCCGTGACCGGGCCGGACCAGTTCTCGCTCACGCGGGATTTCATGACCATGCGGTCCATCAGCGTGATGCAGGAATTCACGCGCTCGGACAAGCGCCGCGCCAAGGCGGCGCGCTTTGAAGCCGAGGCGACTGCCGCCGAGGCGCAGCGCGCGGTCGGACTGGCCAACGTGCAACGGAATGCCGTCGGTGCCTGGCTCGATCGGTGGTATGCCGAGCAGACCGGTGTCCTGCTAGGCCATCACGGCCATCCCCTGGACCTGGCGCTCCAGGCGGCGACCGCCGCCTATCGCAGCGGGCGTGGCACGCGTGCGGATGTCTTGGCGATGGAGCTGGAAGTCCAGAAGCTGCATGACCGCCTCGACGAAAACCGGGCCGCCGTAGCCACCGCCATGCTTAATCTGCAGCGCTGGGTCGGGCCTGCGGCTAACCGCACACTGTCGCAGCGCCCGCCGCTCGACGTACCCCAGAGCATTCAGCAACTGGCGAAAGACGAATTCGACGCGGTTCCCGAGATCGCGGCGGCACGGCGCGACGTGGCCCTGGCCGAGTCGGAGATCCAGGTGGCAACGGAGGCCAGGACACCAGATGTGACGGTCGAGCTGATGTACAGCCAGCGCGGCCCAGCCTTCTCCAACATGGGGTCGATCAACGTCAGCTTCCCGGTGCCCTGGGACCGGGGCAATCGCCAAGACCGCGACGTCGCTGCCCGGCTGGCACAGGCCAATGAAGCGCGTGCCAAGTCCGAAATCATCCGGCGCAATACCCAGGCCATGGTAGGCGCCAAACTTGCCGAGCTGCAGCGCAACCTTGAGCGGCTCCAACGCTACGACGAGAAGACCTTACCGCTCGCCAATCAGCAGGCGGAGGCAGCGCTCACGGCATACCGGGCCAATACCGGATCGCTGCTTGCCGTCGCCGAGGCCAACCATCGCGCCATCGACACAGCGGTGGAGCGGCTGACGCTGGAGGCCAGGACGGCAAAGCTGTGGGCCGACTTGACCTTCCTGATCCCGCTGCCTACCGCGCAGACCGAGCCAGCCACCAAGGAACGCAAATGAAGAAACCAGTCATTGCCGCGGTCGCCGGCGTCGTTGTCATCGGTGCCGCCCTCTATGGCGCCTACCACCTCGGCGTCATGCGCGGCACACAATCTGCGCAGACGGCCGCGCCAGGCGCGGCGTCTGCGCTCAAAGCAGGCGACACCGATCCGAACACTGGCAAGAAGATCCTGTACTGGCACGATCCGATGGTACCCGGCCAGCGTTTCGACAAGCCAGGCAAGTCCCCTTTCATGGACATGCAGCTCGTGCCCGTTTATGCGGATGGGGATGCCGGAGGCAGCGGAGGCAGCGGCGTCACGGTCGACAGCCGTGTCGCGCAGAATTTGGGCATCCGCACGACTGAGGTCAAGGCGAGCCGGATGAGCGCCGTGCTCGAGGCACCTGGCAATGTCGCCATTGACGAGCGCAGTGTCCAGGTGATCCAGGCGCGGACGAATGCCTTCGTCCAGCACGTAGCGGTCAAAGCGACCCTCGACCCGGTCCGGCGCGGCCAAGCACTGGTGACGCTGTACTCGCCCGATTGGGTGGCCGCGCAAGAGGAATATCTTGCCGTGTCCCGCATGGCCGCGGGTGGCCAATCCGACCTGCGCAGCGCGGCCAAGGCCCGCATGCTGCAGGCTGGCATGACCCCCGGCCAGGTCAGCACCGTCGAATCATCCGGCAAGCTCCAGCCTACTCTTGGCATTGTGAGCCCCGTCGACGGCCTTGTGACAGAGGTTGCGGTCCGGGAGGGCATGACTGTGTCTCCTGGCATGACCCTGTTTCGCCTGGCCGACCTGAGCCAGGTCTGGGTGATTGCCGAGGTACCGGAGGGACAAGCCCACGCCATCGCTCCGGGCCGGGCGGTCAAGGTGTCGCCGACCGGCGCAACCGAGTCAATCGTTGGCAAGGTCGATACCGTCCTGCCCGATGTCAATCCGGCCACGCGAACCATCAAGGTGCGCATTGTCCTGCCCAACAAGGGCAGGCACCTGTTGCCGGGGATGTTCGTGACGGTCCGGTTTGACAGCGGTGATCAGAAGGAATTGCTGATGATTCCGCTGGAGTCCGTCATCCGCACCGGCCAGCGCAGCATCGTCATGGTCGATGCGGGCAAGGCCGGCTTTGTGGCAACCGAAGTCAAGACCGGGCGCGAGGCCGCCGGCATGGTCGAGGTGCTGGACGGGCTGAAAGCGGGGCAGAAAGTGGTCACCTCCGGGCAGTTCCTCATCGATTCGGAAGCCAGCTTGCGTGGCACGGCCGAACGCATGAGCGCCACGACAGCGGCTTCCGCGCCGGCTGCGGCTGCGCCCGAGCACGAGGGCGTCGGGCGCATCGAGGCCGTGACGCGCGAAGGCCTGACCATCTCGCACGGGCCGATTCCCTCGGCACAGTGGGGCGCGATGACCATGGATTTCGCCGCGCCGCCTGCCGGCCTGCCGAAGGGGCTCAAGACCGGCGACCGCATCCGGTTCCGCTTCCACCTGGACAAGGATGGCCTGGCGATCCTGTCCGCAGTCGAGCCGGCCGGCACCACCCAGGGGGCCAAGCCATGATCGCCCGGCTCATTCTTGCTTCCATCCGCAACCGTTTCCTGGTCCTGCTGGTCACGGTCATGCTGACCGCCTGGGGACTGTGGGCCGTGCGCAGCACGCCGCTCGACGCGTTGCCGGACTTGTCCGATGTGCAAGTGATCATCCGCACGCCGTTTCCCGGCCAGGCGCCACAGATTGTCGAGAACCAGGTCACCTATCCACTGACCACGACCATGCTGTCGGTCCCGGGCGCCAAGACCGTACGCGGCTACTCGTTCTTCGGTGACTCGTTTGTCTATGTGCTATTCGAGGACGGCACCGACCTGTATTGGGCGCGCTCCCGCGTGCTGGAATATCTGAACCAGGTGCAATCCCGCCTGCCCGGCGCCGCCAAGCCGGCGCTGGGGCCGGACGCCACCGGCGTCGGCTGGATCTACGAGTACACGCTGGTGGACAAGACCGGCCAGCACGACCTCAGTCAACTGCGTGCGCTCCAGGACTGGTTCTTGCGCTTCGAGCTGAAATCGCTGCCCAATGTTGCCGAGGTCGCGTCCCTCGGCGGCATGGTGAAGCAGTTCCAGGTCGTCCTGATGCCGGACCGGCTACGCGCCTACAACCTGTCGCAGGGCAAGGTGCTTACGGCGCTCAAGGGCGCCAACCAGGAAACCGGCGGCTCGGTGCTGGAATTGGGCGAGGCGGAGTACATGGTCCGGGCCAGCGGCTACCTGAAGACGCTCGATGATTTCCGGCAGATCCCGCTGGTGACCAGCGACGCCGGCATCCCGGTGCGGCTGGGCGATGTCGCCACCGTCCAGCTTGGTCCCGAGATGCGGCGCGGCATCGCCGAGCTCGACGGCCAGGGAGAGGTCGCCGGCGGTGTCATCGTGATGCGCTCGGGCAAGAACGCGCTGGAAACCATCGAAGCGGTCAAAGCCAAACTCGCCACGCTGCAGAAGAGCCTGCCGGCAGGCGTCCAGATCGTCACCACGTACGATCGCTCCGCCCTGATCAACCGGGCGGTGGAA
The DNA here is from genome assembly GCF_900249755.1 of Cupriavidus taiwanensis. NCBI lineage: Bacteria > Pseudomonadati > Pseudomonadota > Betaproteobacteria > Burkholderiales > Burkholderiaceae > Cupriavidus > Cupriavidus taiwanensis. Next base: position 3,102 of record NZ_OFSQ01000043.1, on the reverse strand, counting down.
AACCTGACCCACAAGCTGATCGAAGAGTTTATCGTCGTCGCGGTGGTCTGCCTGGTTTTCCTGTTCCACCTGCGCTCCGCGCTGGTTGCCATCGTTTCATTGCCGCTGGGTGTGCTGGCCGCGTTTCTGGTCATGCGATACCAGGGTGTCAATGCCAACATCATGTCGCTGGGCGGCATCGCCATTGCCATCGGCGCCATGGTCGATGCCGCGGTCGTCATGATCGAGAACGCGCACAAGCATCTCGAGCATTGGCATGCGGATAAGCCCGGCCTGGATCTCACCGGCCATGAACGCTGGAGCGTGATCGGCGAGTCGGCGGCTGAGGTTGGACCGGCGCTGTTCTTCTCGCTGCTGATCATCACGCTGTCATTCATTCCGGTGTTCACGCTGGAGGCGCAGGAGGGCCGACTGTTTTCGCCGCTGGCCTTTACCAAGACCTACTCCATGGCCGCGGCGGCGGGCCTCTCCGTCACCCTGGTGCCGGTCCTGATGGGCTACATGATCCGTGGCAGGATCCCCACGGAGCAGTCCAATCCCCTCAGTCGGTGGCTGATTCGCGCCTATCAGCCAGTGTTGGCCAAGGTGCTCACCTACCCGAAGACCACTGTAGCGATCGCGGCAATTCTGCTCGTCGCGACCGCCTGGCCGATCATGCGAATTGGCGGCGAGTTCATGCCGCCTCTCGATGAGGGTGACCTACTCTACATGCCGTCGGCGCTCCCGGGGCTGTCCACCGGCAAGGCAGCGCAGTTGCTGCAGCAGACCGACCGCCTAATCAAGACCGTTCCCGAGGTAGCCACCGTGTTTGGCAAGGCCGGCCGCGCCGACACGGCGACCGACCCGGCGCCCATCGAGATGTTCGAAACCACCATCCAGTTCAAGCCGCGCGACCAGTGGCGTTCCGGCATGACGACGGACAAGCTGGTGGAGGAGCTCGACCGCGTGGTGAAGGTGCCCGGCCTGTCCAATATCTGGGTGCCGCCGATCCGCAACCGCATCGACATGCTCGCCACCGGCATCAAGAGCCCGGTCGGCATTAAGGTGGCGGGCACCGACCTGAAGGAAATTGACCGACTGGCCACGAGGATCGAGGATGCTGTCAAGGCGGTGCCGGGCGTCACCTCTGCACTCGCCGAACGCCTGTCCGGCGGGCGCTACGTCGATGTCGACATAGACCGGATGGCCGCCGGGCGATATGGGCTCAACATCGAGGATGTCCAGAGCATCGTGTCCTCGGCCATCGGTGGCGACAACGTCGGGGAAGTGGTCGACGGGCTGGCGCGCTTTCCGATCAATGTGCGTTATCCACGGGACTACCGCGACTCGGTGGAACAACTGCGCAGCCTGCCCATTGTCACCGACCGTGGCCAGCATATCACGCTGTCCGACGTGGCGCGCCTCCAGGTGGTGCAAGGACCGCCGATGCTGCGCAGCGAAAACGCCCGCCTGTCGGGCTGGGTGTACGTCGATATTCGCGGACGTGACCTGCGTTCGGCCGTCCAGGACATGCAGGCCGCCGTGGCCAAGGCGGTCCCGATGCCAGCGGGCTATTCCCTCAGTTGGTCGGGTCAGTTCGAGTATCTGGAGCGGGCCACCGCGAAGCTGAAGGTGGTGGTGCCGTTCACGCTGCTGATCATCTTCGTGTTGCTGTACCTGGTGTTCGGCCGTCTCGATGAAGCGCTACTGATCATGGGCACGCTGCCGCTGGCGCTCATCGGCGGATTCTGGCTGCTTTACTTGCTGGGCTACAACCTTTCGGTAGCGGGGGTTGTCGGCTTTATCGCCCTTGCCGGCGTGGCAGCCGAGTTCGGCGTCATCATGCTGCTCTACCTGAAGCAAGCCTGGAGCGAACGCGAGGGCCGAGGCGAAACCAGCGTGTCCGCATTGCTGGACGCCATTCAGGAAGGGGCAGTGCTGCGGGTCCGCCCCAAGGCCATGACCGTCGCTGTCATTCTTGCCGGCCTGATTCCCATCATGTGGTCGCATGGCACCGGCTCGGAGGTCATGCAGCGCATTGCGGCTCCGATGGTTGGCGGCATGGTCACCGCGCCATTGCTTTCCCTGTTTGTTGTGCCGGCGGTGTACTTGCTGATACGCAGACGGCAGGCCGAATCTGTCTCACTTTCCACCCACCCCTCACTCCCGGAGGAATCACAATGAAATACGTCAAAACTCTTGCCATCATGGCTGCTCTCGCTGCCACACCGGCTGCGTTCGCGGCAGGGTCGATGGACGGCATGGATATGAAGGGCATGGACATGAAGCCGTCAGCCGAAACGAAGCAGGCCCCCCACCCGGTTGCGGCAGAGGTAAAGAAGATCGATGCGAAGGCAGGGAAAGTTACCCTCAAGCACGGCCCGATCGAAAATCTCGGCATGTCCGCCATGACCATGGCGTTCCCGGTCAAGGATCGCGCTTCGTTGAAGGACTTCAAGGAAGGTGATGCGGTTACCGCCGTATTCGACACGGTCGACGGCAAGCCGACAGTCGTGGACATGCAGCGCAAGTAAAACTCAGGCGGCACCACCGCTCGCATCGGGGCAGTGTGCCGCCTGCCATGGCCAAAATCCTCCGTCACGCCGCTTCGGTAGACCTCCGAATGGCGTCGTCGGGATCGAAACCGCTTTCCATGAACGTTCGGCCACAGTGAGCCGCCCACCCTTCGACCTGCCACGTGAAGTCATCGTTGTCATCGTGTTTGCCGTGGCGTTCACGGTGTGTGCTACAGGTTCGCTTGCCTGGCATTTTCGTCGCCAGATGCGCATCAAGCGCGGCCTCGAGAATGACAGATCAGGTTCGTCCACGCGACGTCGCATAACTTCAAGACGGCGCAAATAGTCCTGTCAGATCCCACCTGAGCATTCATGCTGGATGCAGCTTGCGAGCCGGTTTCACCAACGAGAGCGGCTTTAGACATCAGCATCGCGGCCCTGCGAGACGTCTTCGGTGGCCAGACGAACTTGCGGATCCGGTCGTTCAAACGGATAAATCAGTTGCTCGCCGTAGCGGTGCGGCACCGGGTCGCCTTCGATGCCGATTGCGCCCAGTGGCGCCTGCGGTTGATAGAAGGTACCGAAGAGGTGGTCCCATACCAGCCAG
>NZ_OFSQ01000042.1 GCF_900249755.1 Cupriavidus taiwanensis | reverse complement strand
AACGTCCTTCCCTACGTTCACGCGGGTTGGGTCACTGCGCTGGGAGCCGGTGGATTGACGTGGGCGGTAGCTACCTACGTCGTTGATCTGAGCGGCGCTAGTCGCGAAATGACCGAAGGCTTCTCCGCGGTCTTCGCGGCGGTCGTCCTACTCGGCGTCGGCATGTGGATGCACCAGAAGAGTCTGGCGGGACGCTGGCAATCGTACGTGAAGGAAAAGCTGTCGTCGGCATTGAACAGGAAATCGGCGTTTATGCTCTTCCTGCTATCGTTCGTCACGGTCTACCGGGAAGTATTTGAGACCGTGCTCTTCTACGCGGCCCTGTGGTCCGATGGCAACGGTGCCTACATGCTCGCGGGACTCGGTTGCGGTATTGCTGTGCTGGCAGTGATTGCGTTTCTGCTCCTGCGATCGACGGCGCGTTTGCCGATTCGACAATTTTTCGCGTTCAGCTCCGCCTTGGTTGGCGTGCTTGCCGTGGTCCTGATTGGCAAGGGCGTGGCGGCACTGCAGAAAGTTGGCCTGTTGCAAGTGACGCCGCTCTCTATGCCGCGTATCGATGTCTTGGGCGTTTACCCCTCTGTGCAAACCATTGCCGCGCAAGTGGCTATTCTCCTCATCATCGTTGCCAGCGTGACCTATAACTTGCGATCGCAACGTACCGCGAGGGTGTGAGCCCCTGTCAGGCGCGAAGCTTTGTTCGTCGACCATTTCAAAGTCAGCGATTTGGCCCAAATGTGGCGGACTTTTTGCGACTACCTTCCATTCGCGGCAGGATCGATGGACGGCATGGACATGTAGGGCTGCCAAGGATGTCACGCAACTGTCGTGCTGTGCGGGCTGAGAAAAAGCCAACCTTCTGGAACTCGGCGATCGCCAAGCTGGCCAATTGGAATGCCGCCCTCGACCTGTTCCGCGAGGACTACCGGGTGCCGCTGGTGCCCTCGGAGTCTGCGGCCTGCCTGGCGGTGTCAATCGAGCTGACCGCCCCAGCTTTGCTGTTGCTGGGACTGGCGACCCGCGCCGTGGCGATGCGACAAGGCAACGCGCGCTGTCGCTACGGCCCATCATCCGCAAACGTGGCATCGACAAAGGCCCGCAACTGCGTCAGGTCGGTCCTGGCATAGGCCGCCGTGGTCTGCACCGAGGCGTGGCCGAGCAGCGCCTGGGCGGCCGGCAGCGGCACCTGGTGGTCGACCACCAGTGTGCGCGCATAGGCATGGCGCAGCCAGTGCGGGGAGGCCGCGCGCAGTAAGAGCGCCTGCGCCGGCTCGCGCGCCTGCAGACCATCGGCCACGGCCGCAAAGATCGCCTTGACCTCCCGGTACAGGCCTGCCGACTGTAGCGCTTCGCCCTTGTTGCCGTGGATTACAGGCAGCGCCTCGTGCGCCGGCGGCTCGGACGGCAGGCCGCGTGCTTGTCGGTAGGCGCGCAATACCGTCACGCACGGCACCGGCAGCGGAATGGCCCGTGCCTTGCGCCCCTTGCCGCAGACATAGAGCGTCCACCGCCCGGGCGCCTCGGCCTCCAGGCGGGGCAGTGCGATCTCTGTCGACCAGGCCAGTTCCGCCAGGCGCACGCCGGCGTAACGATACAGCGCCCAAATCGCGCGCCGCCGCTGCGCCGCCAGCGTGTTGGTCGTGTTGGCGGCGGCAAACTCCGGCGCCTCAAGCCAGGCATCGCACGCGGCCAGCAGCGCTGGCGGGATCAGCCGCGTCGGCGCGAAGCCGGCCCGGGTGCGGCTGCCGGCGGACAGGCCCGCGGCCGGATTGGCATGCAAGTAGCCGGTGTCGTACCAGTAGCCGTAGAGGCTTGCCACCACCGCCAGCGCGCGCGTGCGGGTCGCTTCTGACAAGGGCGGCGCGGCGTCCTCCCTGCCGGTCTCCCCGTGCTGCAGCGCGTGCCGGTAGCCGAGCAACCGCTGGCGCGTGAGGTCCGAGAGCGGCCCAAGCTCGTGCGCGCCGCACCAGCGCATCAGGCGGCGCAGTTCGGCGCCATAGGCGCGCAACGTGTGGGGCGAGCGCCCGGTTCGGTCGCGCAGGAAGAGCGCCAGCGCCTGTGCATCGTCGGCGGCGCCGAGCGTGTTGGCCGCCGCGTGCGGCTGGGCGAAGCGGCCGGCGCGCGTGAGCCACGCGTGGTCAGCAGGGCCGTAAGCGGCCAGCCACGGGTTCGCCGCGACAGCTCCCCTCGCTTCCGCGGCGGTCGGCACCGTTGCTTCGCTCGCTAAGGCGGCGGTGGACCGGATGCGGCGCCGGTGCGTGTGCAGCAGCCGCGCGAGGACCGTCTCCGGGCGGGGCGCCAGATCCGCCGTCACCGTGCGCAGGCGCCCGCGCTCCCAGTATTCGACTGCCCCATCGTGCGCCAGCAGCAGCTTGAGCACGGTCGGCTGCGCGGCCTTGGCGTCGGCCAGCGAGCCATAGCGGCGCTTGACGCGCGCCAGCGTCCAGTGCGCGTAGACCGGGTGCCCGAGTGCCTCCGCCAGGTAGGCGAGGGCCGCCGCGACGGTGGCCGGCAGTGGGCGCGGCGGCACCGCGCCCGTATCGATCCAGTCGGCCGGCTTCATGACTGGGCGGTCCGCTTGGCGGCCGCCTTGCCCGTCGATCTGGGCACGCGCGTCTTGGCCGCTGGTGGCGCCGCGGCCAGGGTCGCACGCAGCAGCTCGTCGAGCTGGGCGCGCTGGCTGGCGGTGACGGCCTTGAGTGCGCTCGCCTCGCCCGCGGCGGTCTGGCGCGCGGCCCGCTCGCTGGCCAGGTCGGCGTCGAGTCGTGCGCGCTCGTCTTCCAGCGCGGCGATGCGCCGCTCGGCGAATTTGAGTTGGGAGGCCAGTTGCGCGCGCTCGGCCCGCACCGCGTCGCGCTGGTGCGCGGTTTCCTGCAGGAGCTGCTTCGACAGCGCCTCGTAGCGCGCCTGGGTGGTGGCGATCGCCTCGGTGTGGGTGCGCTCGCCCGCCGTGGCGCGCTCCTGGGCGGTCGCCAGCGCCGCCTCGAGCTCGCCCCGGCGTGCGGCTTGCTCATCGGCGCGCGCGCACGCCGCCGCCTGGGCGGCGCACGCTACGGCCAGCGCGGTGTCGCGCGCGGCGAGCTGGCCGCGCACCTCGCTCAGTTCGGCCCGCAGCAGCTCGACCCGCAGTTCGGCCTCGGCGCGGGCGGCCTCGGCGGTGTCGGCTGTGGCTTGCGCCTCGCGCTTCAGGCGCACCACGTCGTCGAGCTGCACCGCGACCGCGGCCTGCCACAGCGCGCGCATCGCTTCGGCGATCTCGACCGGAATCTCGGGCAGGGCGAGGTCGGCCAGGCCCGAGCGCACCACCTCGGCCTCGATCGCGTTGAGCGTACGCGACAGCGTTGCAGGGTCACCGCCGCCCAGGCGGTCACGCAGCTTGCGCACCGACACCACGCGGCGAAAGCGTGCGGCCGTGGGCGGCGCCGCGTCGCCGGCCTCGGTGAGCATGGCCAGCACGGTGGCGCGGATCTGGTCGGGGGTGGCGGCGAGGCGGGGCATGGCAGTTTCCGGAGGCGCATTTCAGCCTATCTTACGCACATACCTAACGTTAGAAAAGCCATTTATGTGTTGCTTGGGAAAACCAAAGACGGATAAATCTAGTTATCTTGCGGAAACAATGGCTTCCAGCCACAGGGCGCGCTTGGCCGCGCGGCGGGGGCGGTCAACGTTCCAAAACCAAGGGGAAAAGGACCAGTCAGCAAGTGACTGATTTGACTAGGGTTTTAGGGTGGGCATCACCCTGGAACCCGCATGGCTGCTACGGGTGGCTACCCCGGTAAATTGCGGCGAAATCAAGGGGACCCCTGATCCAGACATTCGTCTATTCGCTGGCCTGGCCGCATATCCAGTGGGCGGCGATGCTGGTGGTGCGGCTGCGCCCGGGTGCGGGTAACTAGTCGCTGGACGAACTGTAGGGGGCGAGCACTAACCGTCTCGCGCGGCGGCTTGCGAACCATAGGTCGGCCCGCGGCCGGAAAAATGCTTGACCTTCCCTGCCGTGGGAACGTCCATATTAACCATGGGGGACAGAAGCCCCTGCGGCGTGGCAGGACCAAGTCGGCAGAGAGCATCGGATTTTCCGCCGGAGGTTAGTCAAATGGGCGTTCCGGGGCGCACGTTGTATGAAGAGGTCTTTGCGGTGTTCGAAAGGGCATGCCAGGAAAGCGATTTCGAGCTGGCCGAGGACCTCCTGCTCGCCCTAGAAGCGATGGATCGCCGGCAGGAAGCTCATCGGCAACTCGACCGCGCCTACCTGCTGCTAGCCGATCTCTGAGAACGGGAGTCCCCCGACTTTGGTTTCTACCTGCTTGCCATCGGCTGGCCAATGCCCCTGGGGACAGCAGTGGTCCTCTTCCATGCCTTAGCGTGCAATATTTTCCGTTTTCTGAAGTGACCCCTTCTTTACGGAGTCCCGCGTATACCAGTCGTTCTTCTCGACAACCGGCTCTTTGCGATAGTGCCGCATGACCCGAAGAAAGCACTCGAGAGGCTGTTCTTCTTTCGTAACCATCGGGCCTAACGTCGTCGGAGACAATTGCACGTTCCGGCTAATTCGAGAAACATCGTCTATTTTGCAGAAAGCGGCCGCTAACCGATCGAGCGGGGGAGTATCCGAAGGTCTTGCGAGCGCCGAGGCAATTTCTTCCATGTGCGCCGGGCTGCAAGGAAACTCATGTCGATCGGACAGTGCGCTCACTTTGGCTTGCAGAGCCGGGTTCGTGCCCTCGTGAAGGTACGCAAACAGGTTGTAATCCAGGTAAATTCTCATGCGATGGAGTTTGCGTATTGTTAAGCGCGCTCATACGTTTGGGAAATGCTGGCCGAACCTGAAGTTGGCGCATTCGCGCTGCACGTGGCTTGGGAGCAGTGGGAGTCTTACTTCTTCGACATTTGAAGGATTCTGAGCACGATGAGTGCGAAGGCAGTCGCGACGATGGCCGTCACCGCATGGCCCATGCCGGCGGCCACGCCGATCGCGGCAGCAATCCAGATGCTCGCGGCAGTTGTGAGCCCCCTGACGTGTGTCTCATTGTCCGGCTTCAGGATCGCCCCTGCACAAAGGAATCCGATGCCTGACGTGAGACCCTGAAGCACGCGGCTCATGTCGGCAAGCTGCACGCCCGCCTGGAGGGGAACCACGACAAAAACGCATGCCCCCAGCGCGACGAGCATGTGAGTGCGCACGCCTGCGGATTTTCCCGAGCTCTCCCGCTCGTACCCCAGCAAGCCCCCCAAAACGATAGAGACGGTCATTCGAACGACGGCACGTACTGCCTCGGCAGCATTAGCGAGATCGGAGAATTCCGAGCTCAATGTGCGGATGATGTCGTTCATTGCGGAGCGTCTCTGGGTGTGTCCTGAAAATGGCCAAGACAGTCTATGTCGCAGAAGATGACTGTCAGATTGCCGAGCTATGACACAACCGGATTCGCTGGCCCGGGGGCAAGATTAACAACGTATTACATTTCGGCAATAAAGCCTGACAACGGAAGGGCAACCTTAGAATGCCGGCCATTAGTGCTCGTTTTCGCGCCAGTGTGTCCACTCGAAGTGCGCGACATTCTCCTCCAGCCCCCGAACCGCATGACCGATTCTTCAATCTCCCCGTCCCAACCCGCTGGTCTCTCGAGGGCGCTGGACAATTTCCTGACACGCCACCGCATCGGCGTTTGGCGTGTTGTCGTAACGTTTGTCCTGGCAAGTCTGGTCTTTGGCCATTCTCGCTGGGACGGTACCTGGGTGTCGCCGCTGCTGCTGACGCTGGGGATGTTGGGGGTGAGCCTGGCCACGGTCGGGCGGCTCTGGTGCGCGTTGTACATTTCCGGGCGCAAGAACAATACCTTGGTGACCTCGGGTCCATATTCACTGTGTCGCCATCCGCTCTATGTCTGCAACTTGCTAGGCATTATCGGACTAGGGGCGATGACCGAGTCGCTGGCGGTTACCGCAGTCCTGGCGCTCGCATTTGCGCTGATGTACCCGGCTGTCATCCGGACGGAAGACCGCTTTCTGGCTTCCGCCTTCCCGGAATTCGCCGAATACGCACGCCGTACACCAGCGTTCTTTCCCCGTCTGTCGCTGTATAGGGGGGAGTCGACATGGACGGTCCATGTGTCTTCCTTTCAACGCAATATTGCGGACTCGGTCTGGTTTCTCGGCCTGTCGGTGGTCGTGGAGTCGTTTGATTTGTTCCATGACGCCGGCGTCCTCCGGGCGGTCGTGACGCTTGCCTGATGCGGGCAACTCCGCATACACGTACAGCCATGCACTACGCTCACGTCTCCGATTCTGTTGTCGAGAGCATGCTCGTGATGCTGGTCGGCCTGATCGTCCTGTATGTGGGGTTCGCTGTCTATTTGCGGTGGAAGCATGGGCCCGCCCCCAAGCGTAAGACTGATGAGGGGCGAAAGCGGCACCCCAAAACGAGCAGGCGAAAGCGATAATCGTAATCTGCTCTTAATGCTGGTGATCGAGGATTCATGTAAACTTCGGCGACGGCCCAGCCGTTAGTACTTCAACCCCAAGCCCCCCGCACAGTCTCCCAAGGAATGCGACGTTTCGTTCTGATCTTCGTGCTGCTCATTTTGCCGTTCCAGTTTTCCTGGGCGGCAGCGGCACGCTATTGTCAGCACGAGAAAGCCACGGCCACTTGGCACCTTGGGCACCACGAGCATCGTCATCAGCAGCCGGAAGGTAAAACGGATGCCGAGAAAAAGCCATTCGTGGATACAGACTGCGGGGTATGCCATCTGGTCTCCCTCCCGTTCGTCTATGGACAGACGCAGGACGTGTTGATAGCGAATCGGGTAGAAGTGACCGATACTCAACATGCGTCCGAGTTCTCGTCTCTGAATGCCAGGGCTCCCGACCGTCCTCAGTGGCAGCGTCTCGCTTGATCGGCGAGACGACGACTCTTTTTCTCCTTTCGTCTCTCGCCGAATTCTCCTGGTCACATACCTTGGTGCAATTCGATGCGAAGACTATTTCTGCCGCTCGGGCTGGCGGTAGCATTTCTCAGCCCAAACTTTGCCGTAGCGCAATCTGACACCGGCACGTCCATGGTGCCCGTCTTCCCAAGGGAAGCGGCGGGACCGTTGACCCTCGAGGCCGCGTTGTCGCTGGCGGCAGGAAGCAATTTCAACCTGTCCGCCGCCGCCAAGGAACTCGATTCCACAGAAGGTGGGATCATGCAGGCCCGGGTTATTCCGAACCCGGAACTCCAGACGCTGGTCGAGGACACGCGGAAATCCACCCGTACATCCACCGCCCAGATGAATATCCCCATCGAACTGGGCGGCAAGCGCTCGGCTCGTATCAATGCCGCGGAAAGGACGCGCGAACTGGCGCAGGCAACGCTGGCTGGCGTTCGCGGTGACATTCGGGCGCAGGTAATCGAGAGCTTTTTTTCCGTCTTGATCGCACAGGAACGCGTCAAGCTGGCAACTGGCTCCGCGGATATCGCTGCGAGGGGCGCGCAAGCCGCTTCACGCCGCGTCGCGGCCGGCAAGATCTCCCCGGTTGACGAAACTAAGGCACGTGTCGAACAGGCCAACGCCGAACTTGAATTGGCCGAAGCAACGGCGAGCCTGCAGTCCGCCCGTCAGGCGTTGACGGCGTTGTGGGGCAATGCATCGCCGCAGTTTACCGAAGCACAGGGCAATCTGGACGCGCTGCCATCCAGGCCGGCGCCTGAACTCCTTCTGAAGGAGCTGGAAAACTCACCGCTGGTGGCCGCAAGCCGCGCTGAACTTGACCGCCGCCAGGCATTGGTGGGCGTTGAGCGCAGCCGCCAGTATCCGGATCTGACAGTCAGTCTGGGTGCCAAGCGAGATACAGAAGCCAACCGCAACATGGCGGTGATCGGTGTGGCGATCCCGTTGCCGATTTTTGACCGGAATCAGGGCAACTTGTATTCGGCCATTCGCCAGGCGGACAAGGCCCAGGATGAATATCTGGCCAATCGCATCAGCCTGACCCGAAATCTCCTGATGGCATCGAACCAGCTGTCGGTATCGCGCGCCTCGGCACAAACGCTGAAGCAGACCGTCTTGCCAGGCGCCGAGCAAGCCTTCAACGCGGCGACCATTGGCTTCGAGGCCGGCAAGTTCAATTATCTGGACGTCCTGGATGCCCAGCGCACGCTGTTCCAGGCACGCATCCGCTATCTCGGCGTGCTTGGACAAACCTATCAGGCGGCGACCACGATCGATCGCATTCTGGGACGTTAAGACGGGATTCATAAAACATGGCTATTTCGAACAAACAAAAGGCTGCCATTGCGGCCATCGTACTGGTGGGCGGCGTCGCGACTGGTGGCGTTCTGCTGAGCGGGCGCTCTGCGCCGGAAGAGCAGGGTGGGCACTCGGAATCCAAGGGGCATGGCGACACCGAGCACCATGGCAAGCAGGCGGCGGAAGCCGACCACAAGGATGACAAGTCACACGGCGACGGCGAGCATCACGAGGTCAAGAAGGGCCCCAATGGTGGCGCGCTCTTTTCGCGTGATGGCTATGACGTCGAAATTGGCACGGCCGAATCCAAGGGCGAGGCCCGTATTCGGCTCTGGGTTAGCAAGTCTGGGAAGGCGGTGGCAAATGGCGTGGCAGCGACAGGCCAGCTCGTGCGGGCTACGGGCGAGTCTCAAGCGCTCAAGTTCGTGGTGTCTGGCGACGCGCTGGAAAGCCAACAGCCAGTTGCCGAGCCCCATGTCTTTGACGTGACCGCAAATGTGACCTTGCCCGGTTCGTCTTCGCCACTCGCCGTGCGGCTCTCGAAAGAGGAAGGCAAGATTGAGTTGACAGCGGACCAGCTGGCCAAGACAGGGGTAGTGGTTCAAACCGCGGGCTCGGCAAAGGTCCAGGCTGGCGTCCAGTTCCCCGGCGAAATCCGTTTCAACGAAGACAAGACAGCCCACGTGGTGCCGCGACTGGCTGGCGTCGTAGAGAGCGTTCCGGCCAATATTGGGCAACAGGTTAAGAAGGGACAGGTTCTCGCGGTCATCGCGAGCACCGGACTTTCTGACCAGCGCAGCGAACTGCTCGCAGCACAGAAACGTCTGGATCTGGCGCGTGTCACTTATGACCGCGAGAAGAAGCTCTGGGAACAGAAGATCTCTGCGGAGCAAGATTATCTGAGCGCCCGCAACGCGCTGCAGGAAGCGCAGATCAGTGTCCAGAACGCGCAGCAGAAGCTGACCGCCATTGGCGCCAGCAACAGCTCGACGGCACTCAATCGCTACGAGCTGCGCGCACCGTTCGACGGCATGATCGTTGAAAAGCATATCTCGCTTGGGGAAGCGGTGGCGGACAACGCCAACGTGTTCACGCTGTCGGATCTGTCGTCCGTCTGGGCCGAGTTCGTGGTGTCTGCCAAGGATGTCGAGCGGGTGCGCATCGGCGAAAAGGCGTCGATCAATTCGGCATCGTCCGATGTGAAGGCAGATGGCACCGTTTCATACGTGGGTTCGCTGCTGGGCGAGCAGACGCGGACGGCGAAGGCCCGCGTAACATTGACCAATCCACAGATGGCTTGGCGACCGGGTCTCTTCGTCACGGTCGACGTATTCGGTGCTGATGTCGAGGTGCCCGTTGCGGTGAAGACCGAGGCCGTCCAGGACGTCAATGGCGAGAGCGTAGTCTTTGTCGCGGTTCAAGGTGGATTCGTGCCGCAGCCGGTGAAGGTCGGCCGGACAAACGGCAAGGTCATCGAGATTGTCGAGGGCCTGAAGCCGGGCGCACGTTACGCCGCCGCCAACAGTTTTGTTCTGAAGGCCGAACTTGGCAAATCCAGCGCCGAACACGGCCATTGATACGGGGGAAACAGCAATGTTTGAACGTATCATTAGTTTCGCCATCCAGCAGCGATGGCTGGTCCTGCTCGCCGTGTTTGGAATGGCCGGGTTAGGGATTTTCAGCTACAACCGACTACCGATCGACGCGGTCCCTGACATTACCAACGTTCAGGTTCAGGTCAATACCTCGGCACCAGGCTATTCACCGCTCGAAACCGAACAGCGTGTTACGTATCCGATCGAGGTCGTGATGGCCGGCCTGCCGGGACTCGAACAGACGCGTTCCCTGTCCCGCTATGGCTTGTCGCAGGTGACGGTCATCTTCAAGGATGGCACGGACGTCTATTTCGCGCGCCAACTCGTCAACCAGCGCATCCAGGAAGCCAAGGACAATCTGCCTGAAGGCGTTGTGCCGGCGATGGGGCCTATTTCGACCGGCCTCGGGGAGATCTATCTATGGACCGTTGAAGCCGAAGAGGGTGCTCGCAAAGCTGACGGGACTGCCTATACGCCGACAGATTTGCGCGAAATCCAGGATTGGGTGGTACGGCCGCAACTGCGTAACGTGCCCGGTGTCACCGAGATCAATACTATCGGTGGTTTCAACAAGCAGTACCTGGTCGCGCCGAGTCTTGAACGGCTAGCGTCGTACGGGCTGACGCTGACCGACGTCGTCAATGCGCTGAACAAGAACAACGACAACGTGGGTGCGGGCTACATCGAGCGTAGGGGCGAGCAGTATCTGGTTCGTGCGCCGGGTCAGGTTGCGTCCGAAGACGACATCCGCAACATTATTGTCGGTACAGCGCAGGGGCAGCCGATCCGCATTCGCGACATCGGGGATGTGGAGATTGGCAAGGAACTGCGTACCGGTGCGGCAACCGAGAATGGCAAGGAAGTTGTGCTGGGCACGGTATTCATGCTCATCGGCGAAAACAGCCGGGCTGTGTCAAAAGCGGTCGATGAAAAGGTCGCTTCCATTAACCGTACGATGCCGGAAGGTGTGAAGATCGTAACGGTATACGACCGGACACGTCTGGTCGACAAGGCCATTGCGACCGTCAAGAAGAACCTTCTTGAAGGCGCGGTGCTCGTCATCGTAATTCTGTTCCTTTTCCTGGGTAACATCCGCGCGGCGCTGATTACCGCGACGATCATTCCGCTGGCGATGTTGTTCACCTTCACGGGGATGGTGAACTACAAGATCAGTGCGAACCTGATGAGCTTGGGCGCGCTCGACTTCGGCATCATCATCGATGGCGCGGTGGTGATTGTCGAAAACTGTGTGAGGCGACTGGCGCATGCGCAGGAACACCATGGCCGGCCATTGACGCGCTCCGAGCGGTTCCATGAGGTGTTTGCCGCAGCGAAGGAGGCGCGTCGCCCACTGATCTTCGGTCAGCTCATCATTATGATCGTCTACCTGCCGATCTTTGCGCTGACGGGGGTGGAAGGCAAGATGTTCCACCCGATGGCGTTCACGGTCGTCCTGGCGCTGCTGGGCGCGATGATTCTGTCCGTGACGTTCGTTCCGGCTGCGGTCGCCTTGTTCATCGGCGAACGGGTGGCCGAGAAAGAAAATCGTCTCATGCTCTGGGCGAAGCGTCGCTACGAGCCGCTGCTGGAAAAGTCGCTCGCGAACACGGCCGTTGTATTGACGTTTGCCGCGGTGTCAATTGTTCTGTGCGTGGCCATTGCGGCCCGCCTGGGCAGCGAGTTCATCCCCAATCTGAACGAAGGCGACATTGCCATCCAGGCGCTGCGCATTCCTGGCACGAGCCTGTCGCAGTCCGTGGAGATGCAGAAGACGATCGAGACGACCCTCAAGGCAAAATTCCCCGAAATCGAGCGCGTGTTTGCGCGGACAGGTACGGCGGAGATTGCATCCGATCCGATGCCGCCGAATATTTCGGATGGCTACATCATGCTCAAGCCTGAGAAGGATTGGCCAGAGCCGAAGAAAACACATGCCGAACTGCTGTCCGCCATCCAGGAGGAAGCCGGCAAGATCCCCGGGAACAACTACGAGTTCTCCCAACCGATCCAGCTGCGGTTCAACGAGCTGATCTCCGGGGTCCGCTCGGACGTCGCAGTCAAGATCTTCGGCGATGACAACAACGTGCTCAGCGAGACGGCGAAGAAGGTATCGGCCGTGCTGCAGGGCATCCCCGGCGCGCAGGAGGTGAAGGTAGAACAGACCACCGGCTTGCCGATGCTGACGGTCAAGATCGATCGGGAGAAGGCGGCGCGATACGGGCTTAACATGAGCGACGTGCAAGACGCGGTGGCAACGGGCGTCGGAGGCCGTGATTCCGGAACCTTCTTCCAGGGCGATCGTCGTTTCGATATCGTGGTCCGCCTGCCCGAAGCTGTGCGCGGCGAGGTCGAGGCTCTGCGCCGATTGCCGATTCCGTTGCCAAAAGGAGTGGACGCGAGAACGACGTTTATCCCATTGAGCGAGGTGGCGACGCTGGAAATGGCGCCCGGCCCGAACCAGATCTCGCGCGAGAACGGCAAGCGCCGCATCGTGATCAGTGCCAACGTTCGTGGACGTGATATTGGTTCATTCGTGCCCGAGGCGGAAGCGGCTATCCAAAGCCAGGTCAAGATCCCGGCTGGCTACTGGATGACATGGGGTGGCACCTTTGAGCAACTGCAGTCCGCCACCACCCGCCTGCAGGTGGTAGTGCCGGTGGCGCTGTTGCTGGTCTTCGTACTGTTGTTTGCGATGTTCAACAACATCAAGGATGGCTTGCTAGTCTTCACGGGCATTCCCTTTGCGCTGACTGGCGGGATTCTTGCCCTGTGGATACGCGGCATTCCGATGTCCATTACTGCAGCGGTGGGCTTCATCGCGCTGTGCGGGGTGGCGGTGCTCAATGGTCTGGTGATGCTGTCGTTTATCCGATCGCTGCGCGAAGAAGGGCATTCCCTCGACAGCGCGGTCCGAGTTGGCGCCCTGACGCGACTGCGTCCGGTGCTGATGACGGCCCTGGTGGCATCCCTGGGTTTCGTGCCGATGGCCATCGCCACCGGTACGGGCGCTGAGGTGCAACGTCCCCTCGCAACGGTGGTAATCGGTGGCATCTTGTCGTCCACGGCGCTGACCCTACTGGTGTTGCCGGTGCTCTATCGACTTGCTCACCGCAAGGATGAGGACGCGGAAGATACTCGCGAGCCAGTCACTCAGACGCATCAACCGGATCAAGGCCGCCAGCCTGCATGACGTAAATCCTTGGGCGGTCATCGTACCGCCCAATTTTTATAGGAGTTTCTATGGGCGCAGGTCACTCACACGACCATCCCGGTGGCAACGAGCGATCGCTCAAGATCGCCCTTGCGCTGACCGGTACGTTCCTGATTGCCGAAGTGGTCGGTGGTGTCATGACGAAGAGCCTGGCGTTGATCTCCGACGCCGCGCACATGCTCACGGACACCGTCGCACTGGCCATCGCACTGGCTGCTATTGCGATCGCCAAGCGACCCGCGGACAAGAAGCGGACATTTGGCTACTACCGTTTTGAGATTCTTGCCGCGGCCTTTAACGCATTGCTGCTGTTCGGTGTGGCTATCTACATCCTGTACGAAGCCTACCTGCGGCTGAAATCGCCACCTCAGATTGAGTCAACCGGCATGTTCGTCGTGGCTGTGCTGGGCCTGATCATCAATCTCATCAGCATGCGCATGCTGTCCTCCGGGCAAAGCAGCAGCCTGAACGTGAAGGGTGCTTATCTGGAAGTCTGGAGCGATCTGCTCGGGTCGGTTGGCGTCATCGCCGATGCGATCATCATCCGCTTCACGGGCTGGGCGTGGGTCGACTCCGCCATTGCGGTGCTGATCGGCCTCTGGGTACTGCCTCGCACTTGGATCCTGCTGAAGTCGAGCCTGAATGTGCTGCTCGAAGGCGTACCCGATGACGTGGATCTGGCAGAGGTTGAGAAGCAAATTCTGGCGACGCCCGGGGTAAAAAGCTTCCATGACCTCCACATCTGGGCACTTACCAGCGGCAAGGCGAGCTTGACGGTTCATGTCGTGAATGACACGGCCGTCAACCCGGAAATGGAAGTGCTACCGGAATTGAAGCAGATGCTGGCTGACAAATTCGATATCACGCACGTGACCATTCAGTTCGAACTGGCACCATGCGAACAAGCGGATGCAGCTCAGCATTTCAATGCATCGCCAGCACTGGTCGGATCGAAGTCGCTTGCTGCAGGAGGAAACTAAGGTGCGGGTACTTGTTGTAGAAGACGAACCGCGTACTGCGGAGTATTTGCAGAAGGGATTGTCGGAGTCGGGTTTCGTGGTCGACATCGCGAACAATGGTGGCGATGGGCTCCACATGGCGGAAGAGACCGACTACGACGTCATCATCCTGGACGTCATGCTGCCAGGTATGGACGGGTGGACGGTCATCAAGTCCATTCGATCCAAGTCCGAGACACCCGTACTGTTTCTGACGGCGCTGGATGATGTGGCGGATCGTGTCAGAGGCTTCGAGTTGGGGGCAGACGATTACCTGGTCAAGCCCTTCGCCTTTGCCGAGCTCCTTGCCCGTATCCGGCGTTGCTTGCGCCAAAGCACCTCGAAGGAGTCCGAGCGATTGCGCATTGCCGATCTGGACATCGACGTGCTTGGAAGGCGGGTATTCCGGGGAACTACCCGCATTGAATTGACGAATCAGGAGTTCTCGCTGTTGCACCTGCTCATGCGCCGGAGAGGGGAGGTGCTGTCGCGAACCACGATCGCGTCCCAGGTCTGGGACGTCAACTTCGACACGGATACCAATGTCGTTGACGTCGCGATCCGGCGCCTGAGATCCAAGGTGGATGATCCCTTCGATCAAAAGCTGATCCATACCGTACGGGGAATGGGCTATGTCCTCGACCCAGAGCGCGGCCGGTGACGGAATGAGGCCCGGGACTTCGATAACCCCGCTGTCACTGACGAGGCGGCTTGGGCTCTTCTTTGCATTGGTACTGTCTATCGCGCTGGCCAGCATGGGCGCCTTTGCTTACTACTCGCTCGCCGCGCAACTCGAGGCCAGAGACGATGAGGTTGTAAAGGGAAAACTCGAACAGGTCGAGCATTTCTTGCGCGAGGTGGACGGGGTGCAGGGCGTCCCGGCGGCGCAGCATCGCTTCGATGATCTGGTGCGAGGTTACTCGGACCTCATCGTTCGCGTCACGGCGCTGGATGGCCGGCTTTTGTTTCGCACGGGCAACGATGCATTGCTGGAAGGCACTGACCAAGCGGCGGTCACGGGAAAGTCATCGCTCATGTTCCAGTCCGCCGATGCGGTGTTGGGGCGAGACGGTACGCGGGCGACGGTGTTCGTGGCGAAGTCTGGCGAGGACAGGAAGCAGGTGACTGCGCGATTCCGGACGACGCTCGTGCTTGGTACCACCGTCGGTGTGATATTGACGGCCCTGGTGGGGGCGGCCATTACGCGCCGTGAGCTGGAGCCGGCGCACGTACTTATCAAGCAGATCAACCGGATCAGTGTGGAACGGCTGAGCTACCGGGTGGACATGCCACCCAAGCCCACCGAAGTGCGTGATATCGCCTCTGCGTTCAATGCGATGCTGCAACGCCTCGAGGATGGTTATCAGAAGCTGTCGCGGTTCTCCGCCGATCTTGCCCATGATTTGCGCACGCCGCTTAACAACCTCATTGGACATGCCGAGGTCGCCTTGTCACGAGACCGCACCGGGCCCGAGTATGTCGCCTTGGTGGAGGAAAGCCTGGTCGAATACCAGCGACTTGCGAGGATGATCGATGCGATGTTGTTCCTCGCGCGAGCTGACAGTGCCAATGTGGCGCTCGAGTTGACGGAACTCCAGTTGAATGCAGAACTTCGCAAGTTGTCCGCCTACTTTTCGGTGCTTGCAGAGGAGCGAAGCGTCGTAATCAGGGTAAGCGGGGATGCCACCCTGGTCGCTGATGCCATTCTGTTCCAGCGTGCGATCAACAATGTTCTGTCAAATGCGGTCCGTCATGCGTGGCCGAATTCGATGATAGATCTGGTGGTGCGCCGCGAAGCGGCACATTGTTGCATCGACATCACGAACGTTGGAGACCCAATCCCGGAGCGGGAACTTTCCCTCATCTTTGATCGGTTCTTCCGTGGGGATAGGGCGAGATCCAACTCGTCACAGTCCACGGGGCTGGGCCTGGCCATCGTCCTGTCGATCATGGAGCTCCATGGCGGCGACGCGTCAGCCGTGAGCGGCTTGGATGGGAAGACACGCTTTACATTGCGCTTCCCGCTCAACGGTGCTGAAGCCTCAGCGCGGGTTTCGGTGGGTAGGCCGAGTCAGGACCGACCAGTCGTTGGGTAGAGTGGTGCAATGAGCCCGATTGCCTATTTGTAATCGCCGGGCAAGGCTGCAGCATGCGTACAATTTATACACTCGTTTTCATAGATCAACGAAGTGGTACGTCCCCGGTTCTGTAGACAGTTACAGCGATCGAGTTGGGTGAGCTTCCTCGAAAGCCATGGGAGACAGGCCGCCATTGTGCCCGTGGCGGCGCTGTCGGTTGTAGAACACCTCGATGTAGTCGAACACGTCTGACCTGGCATCGTTCCGTGACGGATAGACCTTGCCCCGGATTCGTTCCTTCTTCAAGCTGCTGAAGAACGACTCGGCCACCGAGTTGTCCCAGCAGTTGCCACGCCGGCTCATGCTCACCTCCAACCCGTGTTCGCGGCAGAACCGCTGCCAGTCGTCGCTTCCGTACTGCACGCCCTGATCGGAGTGGATCGTGACCGTTCGCGTCGGCCTGCGGCGCCAGATCGCCATCAGCAGTGCATCCAGCGCCAACTCCCGCGCCAACGTCGGTTTCATCGACCAGCCGATGACCGCACGGGAGTACAGATCCAGCACCACCGCCAGGTACAGCCAGCCTTCGGCCGTGCGCAGGTAAGTGATGTCCGTGACCCAGGCGTGATCCGGCTCGGGCACGGTGAACTGCCGCTGCAGCCGGTTGGGCGCTACCACTGACGGTTTACCCGTCTTGTAGCGGCGGCGTTGCGGCGACCGCACCGAGCGTAAGCCGTTCTCGCGCATTAGGCGTGCAACCCGGTGCTTGCCGACACGTTCGCCGGCTTCGATGAGATCACGATGAATGTTGCGGCTGCCGTACACGCCGCCGCTGGCCAGATAGGCTTCTTCGATCAGCTTGAGCAAGCGTGCATCCTCAATCGACCTGGCCGAGCGGGGCTTGGCCAGCCAGGCGTAGTAGCCGCTGCGTTCGACCTTCAGGACCCGGCACATCGTCGTGATCCGGAACTCGTGCTGGTGCGCATGCATGAACCCGTA
>NZ_OFSQ01000041.1 GCF_900249755.1 Cupriavidus taiwanensis | reverse complement strand
CCGTACCTTGCCCTTACCCCCTGGCAAAGTACGCGGCGGCCTTTTTTAGGATGTCGCGCTCCTCCTCGACACGGCGAAGTTCGGCGCGCAGTTGTTGGTTCTCGCGCTGCAGATCGGCATCCTGCTGCGTCTTGCGTGCCTGCCGGCTGACCCCGCTGCGGCGAAGCCACTCGTACAGGCTGTGGCTCGACACCCCCAGCCGCTGCGCCACTTCCGCCACCGGGTAACCGCGTTCGGTCACCTGCTTGATCGCCTCGGCCCGGAACTCATCCGTATATCGCTTGCTTTTCATGCTTCCTCCAGTCTCAAAAACACCCTATCAGGTGTCTACAAGACCGGGGACGTACCAAAGTCTCTAGAAAGGAGATGACTATGAAAACGAAGAAACACGCCTTGCTGTTTGCGGCGTTGCTGTTGGGTGGGATGTCGGCTTCGTATGCTTTGGAAATGACCGGGTTGAAACCGGGCGTGCCTGCGTCGACGGCGACGGCGCAGGCGATGGCGAAGCGTCACGCGACCTTGTATGGCGATCCAGCCGGCCAATCTCAGGCCAGTCGCATTATCGACGTGAAGCCAGGGATGCGGTATGTCAACGTGGACTCTGGCGAGACGGTGGCGTTTCGGGCCGGCGAGAAGATCGTCGCATGGACCTTCGCCCAGATGGTCAGGGATACGAGTGTGGACCTTGGCTTGTTGATGCCGGATCTGCCGGGTAGCGCTGGCGTGCGCGTCTATATTGATAGAAGCGACCTCTTCACAGGTGGCTGAACGTTGCTGAACCGGTGAACTACAGGCCCCGCACAATGCGGGGCCTTTTTCATCGTCATTGGCGTCGGTTCTGCCGCTTAGCAATACACGAGGCGATGGGAAGTTGTAGCACGCGCCACCGCATCATGAACGGCACCGGATTGACGCCGATGGAGGGAAAAAAAGCTTGCCCTCCGGGGAGGGCAAGCTTCGGAAGCTTTCGCCATCGGGATAAAGCGAAAGAGCACCAAGAGCCAAGCAACTGACGGGTGCCTGGCTCCCCCACAGAGGTCGGTCTGAGTTTCAGGGACGGCTTGCGTCAAATTCCGCGTGCGCCATCGGTGAACACATCACGCGGCCCAATACGCGAGCCGTCGGTAAATACGTCACGCTGGCCGAGGCGTGCGCCGTCGGTGAACACGTCGCGCTTGTCGATGCGTGCACCGCCGGCGTAAATGTCGTTGACTGCGGCGCGTCCGCCGTCGGTGTAGGGGTCGCGGGGACGGTGGATCTGGCCATCAGGGGTAGCAGCGATGGCGGAGCCGGCGGCAGCAATCGTGAGGGCAGCAGCAATCAGGGCAGTGTGAATCGTCTTCATGGAATCTCTCCGGAGTCAATGTTTGTGAGTCTCTAATCGCTCACCGTGTTCACAGTCTAGCTACCGGACCTGCTCCACTGAATTACCCGCGTATTACGATCCTGTCATAAAAAAATGCCTCCCGGTTGGGAGGCACAAACTCTCTTGAATTAACAAGAAAGTGTCGATTCTTTTGAGCTCGCTCAGAACTTGTGGCGTACGCCTACGACGACGCCGGTCTGATCCTTGCCAGGGACAACGTTGGTCGGGCTGCCGGTCGTCGAGTTGTAGCCGTTCATGCCCAGCTGCGAGTTGCCGCGGTTCAGTGCATAACCGACGTTCATATACACATCGGTACGCTTCGAGAAAGCGTAATCTGCCGAGGCAACGAACAGGAACGGGTCTGCGCCAGAATTGCGGCTGTCCGTGTAGTAGGCGGCGCCGGTCAGCGTCAGTGCGGGCGTCAGGCCATAGCGCAGGCCGGCCCAGTAAATGTTAGAACCGTTCGTCGGCAGCGCACCGACATTGCCGTTGTACCAGCGATAACCAATAAATGCCTTAGCCGGTCCGAAAGCGTAGCTCGCGCCAATTAGAGCGCGGCGGTCCTTGCGGTCGGCCGTGGCGACGGTGCTGCCCTGGATCTCGTCGTACACCGCGCCGACAGCGAGGGCGCCGGTTTCATACATGAGCGATACGCCCATGTTTCGATCGACCTTGTAGTTCCCCGGCACTTCGCCGCCGCCGGTGCGGCTAAAGCTGTAGAGGCCGGTGACCGTCAGGCCACTGAAGATGCCACGGTACTTGATAGCATTGTCAGCGCGACCCGCCAAGACGTCATCCATCTTGAAGAGCGAGTAGCGCGGCGCGAAGCCCATCGGGTCGAGTTGCAGCGTGGTGTCATACATTGGTGTCGTTTGACGACCCAACGTCAGTTGACCATATTTGCTACCCAATCCTACGAAGGCACTACGATCAAAAAGACGGGTGCTGTTGTTCTGTGCGCCGGTGTCGAACGAAATGCCGCTTTCCAATTCGAAGATGGCTTTCAGACCGCCGCCAAGGTCTTCGACGCCACGCAGGCCCCAACGCGACGTCGACATGTTGCCGGAGGTCATGCGAACCTGGTTCGAGCCACCGGGCGAAGCCGATGGGACGTTGCTCAGATACTCGATACCCGCGTCGGCCACACCATACAGCGTGACGCTCGATTGAGCGAATGCGGTTGTAGCGAACAGACCGAGGGATGCGACGGCAATGCGACTAATCTTCATGGATTCTCCTCATTAAGACCCGAAATTAATTTGGTGGGGGCGAGTATAGAAATCTGCAGATGACGGTCAGATTGCGAAGTAATTACGTGGGGTCACTTCGTCGCGTGATGACGACAAGGTGGAACGTACCGGGGTTATGTGGATTGACATGGCTTTCGCGCGGACGCGTCAACCTGTGTGCGCGCGAACATTGCGGGCCGGTAATGGGAAACTCACGAAAAGAGGTCGCTTCTCTCGAAGCAAGATCGACTGCCTTTGCAATACGCTGCGGGTTCCGATCTAGTTGGAGAGTAAGGATGGACACGCCATACGTCGCAAAATGGGCGCGTAGCGAAGACAGCGTTCATGAGCAAGCGCTGCGACTTCGCACACGGAGGTTCGAGCTGCTGTCTGCAAATATTGCAAATGCGGATACGCCGAACTACAAGGCGCGCGATATCGACTTCAGCGCCGAGTTGGATAGGGTGATGGGCAGTGGCCAGAATTTTGCGGGCATGACCATGACTTCGCCGCGACACATCGAGGCAAGCAAGCCCGCGCTGGAAGAGGATCTGATGTATCGCGTCCCCCTGCAGTCGAGTATGGACGGCAACACCGTGGAGATGGACGTCGAGCGTGTGGCGTTTGCAGAGAACGCGCTGCGGATGCGGTTCTCCATTCAAAAGACTGCCGACGAGTACAAGGACATGCTCAAGCTCTACCAGGACATGCGGCCCTAGCGGGGAAACCGCGACTACTGGCAGGGCGGCTTGGGTGCGGCGACAGCGCTGGACGCGTCTCTGGAAGACGGCTCCGGTGTGCTCGCTGCGGATTCCTGCTTCGACGGATGTTTGGCTGTGCGATGTCGCGGGTTGGCCGCCCAGGCAACCCGTTGGTCGCGGGAGGCGTATCCCGTGTCTGAATGTCCAATGGCGAGGGTGTGCCACTGGGTCGGCTTCTCGCTGAGTCGATCACCGGTCGCAGGAGCCGGCAAAGCGTAGGCCAGCAAGGCAGAGCATGCGACGGCGCTAATCATCTGTATGGTTCCTGGACGGATGACATGAGGATCCTGTCATCCGCAAGATAGTACGCTCAGATTGCGGGCACATTACCAACGCATTACGGCGGGGCATTGGGGCGCTGACTCGTTGAGCTTTGTTGTTGCAATGCGGGGCACACTAGTTGCTAATAGTGTGCAACGGCGTGAATGCCGATTCAGACTGACTGGAGCCCGCGACAATGACCGAAAAGCTGCGCCTGGACATTCCTGTCTTGCTTCCTGGCCTTCCCGATTCCTCTGATCCCTGTGTAGAACGGTTGCTGTCCGAACTGAGAGGGAAAGAGGGCGTCGAGGCGGCGCATATAAAAACTGCAAATGTTGATAGCGATTCACAGATATGTGTCCACTACGATCCCGCAGCGATTTCCCTTGCCCGCATCCGGGAGCTGGTGACAAGCACGGGTGCGGTGATTTCGTCGCGGTTTGGTCATGTGCTTTGGCAATTGAAGGGCGTCTGGCACGAACGACGAGCGCGAACCGTAGCTAGCCAACTGCGGGCCTTGCCCGGCGTCATCGAGGCCGAAGTCAGCGCCTCCGGCATAGCGCGCGTCGAATTCGACAACGATCGGATCTCCGCGGCAGGGATCGAGCAGGCCCTGTCAAAACGCGGGCTCGCGCCGGTTGAGATCGGTGCCCGGAAGAGCGGTCATGCAGACCATGAACACCGCGAAGGCGTCAAGGATCATGCACATGGGGAAGGCGAGGGGCATGAGGCCCACGCACACGGCAGCGTGTTTGGCCCGAATACTGAGCTAATCTTCTCCCTGATCTGTGGGGCCTTGCTTGGTCTCGGATTTGCCGTTGGTAAGCTGTTCGGCAGCCTGCCAGCATGGATTCCGGTTGCCTTCTTTGTCGGCGCGTATTTTTTTGGTGGTTTCTATACCGTTCGGGAAGCGATAGAGAACCTCCGGCTAAAGAAGTTCGAAATCGACACACTGATGCTGGTAGCCGCCGCAGGGGCGGCGGCGTTAGGCGCTTGGGCGGAAGGCGCGCTACTTCTCTTTTTGTTCAGTCTCGGCCACGGGCTCGAACACTACGCCATGGGGCGCGCCAAGCGGGCGATCGAAGCGTTGGCGGCGCTCGCACCGGCTACAGCAAGTGTGCGGCGTGAAGGCGAGGTACGAGAGGTCCCCGTCGAGGAATTGCAGGTGGGGGATGTGGTGGTGGTTCGGCCGAACGAACGCCTCCCCGCCGATGGTTTTCTGGTAAAGGGGGCTTCCGCAGTCAATCAAGCGCCGGTTACTGGCGAAAGCATCCCGGTCGACAAGCAGCCCGTGGATGACGCCGCCGCAGCCAGGAGGAAGCCCGATGCCGTAGGGGCCGTGTCCCGCGTGTTCGCCGGAACCATCAATGGCGCCGGCGCCATTGAAGTGGAAGTGACGCGCCTTTCCACGGACAGCGCCCTGGCGAAAGTCGTCAAGATGGTCAACGAGGCCGAAGCGCAAAAGTCACCGAGCCAGCGGTTCACTGAGAAGTTCGAACGGATCTTTGTTCCTGCAGTGCTTGTGCTGGCGGTATTGCTGCTGTTTGCAGGGCTAGTGATCAATGAGCCGTTCAGTGCGACCTTCTACCGCGCCATGGCGGTGCTGGTTGCCGCCAGCCCATGCGCGCTCGCCATCGCGACACCGAGCGCGGTGCTGTCGGGGGTAGCGCGCGCCGCTAGAGGGGGTGTACTGATCAAGGGCGGGGCGCCGCTCGAAAACCTGGGTTCACTGAAAGCCATTGCATTCGATAAGACGGGGACGCTGACGGAGGGGCGCCCCCGTATTACCGATGTGATGGTCGCCGAAGGAGTAGCTGAAGCGGAATTGTTGAGCGTAGCGGTCGCCGTGGAGTCGCTCAGCGACCACCCGTTGGCTGCGGCCATTGCCCGCGATGGCCGCAAGCGCCTGGAAGGCAGTTCCATCCCGGAAGCGTCTCATCTCCAAAGCTTGACCGGACGCGGGGTCACGGCGACGTTGTGCGGTAAGACCGTCTGGATTGGCAAGCCTGACATGTTCGGCGCCGACGGGATTGCACCGCTTAGCGAATCGATGGCGAGCGCAGTGCAGACGCTGCGCAGCACTGGCCGCACGACAATGATCGTCAGGCAGGGAGATCGGGACCTCGGCGCCATTGGGCTGATGGACACGCCGCGCGCCTCGGCGCGCGCTGCCCTCGAGGCACTGCGCAGGCTGGGTATCACACGCATGATCATGATCTCCGGCGATCACCAGCGCGCAGCCGAAGCCGTCGCCAAGGACGTAGGTATCGATGAAGCCTGGGGCGATCTGATGCCTGAGGACAAGGTCAAAGCCATCCAGACGTTGCGCGCGGAAGCCAAAGTGGCCATGGTCGGCGACGGCGTCAACGACGCGCCGGCAATGGCCAACGCCACGGTGGGCATCGCAATGGGTGCGGCAGGTTCAGATGTGGCACTGGAAACGGCGGATGTTGCGCTGATGGCCGACGACCTCCAACACCTGCCTTTTGTGGTCGGTTTAAGCCGACATACGCGGGCCATCATCCTTCAGAACGTGTATATCAGCCTCGGCGTCGTGGCGTTCCTTCTGCCAGCCACGATCCTCGGCCTCGGTATCGGGCCCGCCGTGGCCATGCATGAGGGGTCGACGCTGATCGTCGTGTTCAATGCGCTTCGACTGCTAGCCTATCGCGACAAATCCCCATGACGGGCCCCGGCCGCAATGATGGCGATGCCAGATGCGGCGGCAGCTATGGCCGCCGACTCATTTGGCGGCATTGCCGCAACTTCCACAGAACTTTGCGTCGCGTGGGAGTAAGGTGCCGCATCGACTGCACGGCGCCGGAGCCAGTGAACTGCCGCATTGCTGGCAGAAGCGCGCGCCCTGGGCGCTCACCGTGCCGCAGTTGGGGCAGTGGACGCCGGCGGGGCTTTGTGGTGGCAAAGGATTCCCATAGCCGTAGCTGCCGCCACCATCATGATGACCTCCTCGACGACCGTGCTCACTTCCGCCGCCGTGATGACCGCCGCTGTGACGGCCCATGAGCCTTTCCAAGAAACCCATCATTCCTCCTAAGTGGATGGATCGTCGCTGCGGCCCCGTGGTGTCGGGTGCTGCGACGACTTGCGCTGCTACGCGTCAGCCAATGCCTGTAGTAAATAGTCTGTAGTGACTACAGGGTCAATGGTCGGTGGATGCGAAGAACGGAATAAGTTGAATACGAGGCTCTTTCTTTCGAAAACGTCATGATCCCGATAGTTGCTGGCCATGTCGTGAGAGCGCATGGAAGGCGGGCTGTCTATCGGCTTGGCGCAAGGGTTTCCGTGAGGATGGCATCCCGCTGAGGAGCCTCGGGGAGGCCAGGAGCTTTGCCTTCCGGGCATCCGGGTGCGTGAAAGATTGCTGCAGGCGGGGTGCCACCCCGTGTCGCTGCGGCCACCTGCCCCGGCTCAGCGGTGGGGGTGCCGGGGCCGATCGGCGCCGTATAGCTTGCCACCAGATACACCGGCCGCCGCTTGACTTCATTGAACAGACGCCCAACATATTCCCCGAGCACGCCTAGGAAAACCAGTTGCAGGCCGCCCAGCAGAAGCAGGGCGGTCATCATGGATGGGTAGCCGTGTACGGGGTCGCCGTAGAGCAGCGTCTTGCCAACGATGAAGGCGGCCATGCCAAAGGCGGGAACGGCAACAAGCAGGCCGATCGAGGTTGCAAACTTGAGCGGCACGGTGGAAAAGGCAGTGATGCCATCCACGGCAAAACGCAACAGCTTGCGGTAGTTGAACTTGGTCGTCCCGGATGCCCGCGCGTCACGCCGATACAAGACGGCCGTCTGCCGGAATCCTATCCAGGCATACAGCCCCTTCATGAAGCGGTGCTGCTCCCGGAGTTGTCCGAGTGCGGCAACGGCACGACGGCTCATGACGCGGAAGTCGCCGGTGTCGGCCGGAATCTCCGTATCGCTGAGCTTGCCCATCAGGCGGTAAAACCAGTGCGCGGTGAACTTCTTGAGGAACGATTCGCCATCCCGGGAAGTGCGCGTGGCGTACACCACGTCGAACCCCTCGCGCCATTTCTCGATCAACGACGGAATCAGTTCGGGCGGATCCTGCAGATCGGCGTCGATGATCACAACGGCGTCGCCGCTTGCCACGTCGAGGCCCGCCGTTAGCGCGGCTTCCTTGCCGAAGTTGCGACTCAGCTCGACAATGCCGACGCGCGCTTCGGCCGCCTTGAGATTGTGTGCAACCGCCAGTGATCGATCGCGGCTGCCATCGTCCACGTAGATAATCTCGTAGTCCGATGCCAATCCATCCATCACGCGGAGAAGCCGAAAGTGAAACTGTGGCAGGACAGCTTCTTCATTGAAGAGCGGTACGACGACCGAGATCTTCTCTGGCAGCAGGCTGGCGGCATTCATCGCATCGCTCCATTCATGAACGTCCAATTTGCATGGAGTACGTAGTTGACCAACATGACGAAAATTGTCGAGAGGATTTGAGCAACCAGGTAGTGAAGCCCCAATGCTAGTCCAGCCCACATCAGAAGTGAGTTAAGAAAGAACGCCAGCGCGGAAACGAGAATGAACCGTCCGAAAGTGGCGCGTTGTGGTCGGACTGGTGTGAACACCCATCGGCTGCTGATGCAGTAGTGCGTCAGAAGGCCTGCAACACTGCCGGCGGCAGACGCCGGTAGCGCTGCAACCCCGAAACCGACCAGCGTGATCAGTGTTGCGTAGTGTGTAGCGGTTGCCGTCGCCCCCGCGCCCAGAAACCGTACAAATCGTGATGGGATGTTCATGGTTTTTGCACCAGAACGTTGACGCCATGTCGTCCGATCACAGTTGTGTTGCCGCCGAGCAGCGGTCTCAGTCGATGAAACGTCTCGTGCCGCATGACCGCGAGCTTGTGACCAGGGGTCAGCCATCGCTGCGCAAAAGCTTCTTCATTAGCAATCCACTTGTCGGGCTCGACCGAGAAGCCGAGATCCAGCTCGGATCTGGCCCCGACAATGATCGGTTCTCGTTCGGCGTAAAACGCCAGACCTCGGTCAATCTGGCCCACGTTGAACAGTTGTGTGTTGTCGCGGGACGCCGCCTTGGCTTCCAAGCCAAGTGGTTTGATGGAGAGGGACCCAAACGCCCGAGACGCCATCAAGCCAGCCTGAAGGCTGGCCAGCGTCGCCAGCGAAGCGACGGCAACCGCGCAGAGCCTGTGGCCGCGCAGGGCGATCCCAAAGGCCAGGAAGCCACCGATGACCAGAATGCCCATCGTGATGGCGCCCCAGGTATGCAATGAGGCCGGATTGCTGATATTGAGCTTCAGTACCGCATTCGACATTGTCGGATGCCATAGCAGCACGGCGATGGCAACGCCGAGCACAGGCATGGCAAGAAAGCTTGCCGCCAGTGTGGGGCGGGCTGCAGTCATGGATCTGTACGCGAGCAAGACGGCCACCGGTGGTAAGGCGGGCAGGATATAGAGCGGCAGCTTCGAGCGCGAAATCGAAAAGAAGGCAATGACAACGACTACCCACAGCGACAGAAACAGTCGTGCGTCGAAGCCAGGCGTTGCCTGTGCGCTGCGAGAGCGGAGTGCGATAGCACGGGGAATCAAGCCCATGAACGGCAGGACGCCTGCCGCACCAACGGCCAGGAAGAACCAGAATGGCTTGTCCCGCTCGTGAACCGAGGACGAGAATCTCGCGAAGTGTTCGTGGATGAAGAAGTAATTCAGAAATTCGGGGTTGCGCTGGGACACCACGACAAACCAAGGCATGGTGATGGCCACCGCAAGCAGGCTCCAGCGCCAGAATCTCGCGCTAAAAAATGCGGAAAATTGTCGAGTGACCGCCCCGTATAGCAGCAGCGTGATTCCTGGCAGTACCAGGGCAATCAGGCCTTTGGCAAGAAATGCCAGACCGACCAACAACCAGATCAGGGGGTATAAGCGAGGTTCCCGATTCTGGTAGGCCACGGCGAAAACGAGAGCGGCACTGCCGAGCAGTGCGCCGACACCAATGTCTGTTGTTGTCAGATTCGAGCCGAGAATCCAGAGGGGAGCGCCGATGAGCACCAGCGCTGAGGCGAGGCCTATGCGCGTGTCATAGAGCGATCGCGCCGCCCACCATGCGGCGAGTGCGCCCAGCAGTCCCACAAGCGCACTCCAGATCCTTGCTGTCCACTCGGACGGCCCGAAGAGCGTATAGGCGCTGGCGGTCGCCCAATACTGCAGGGGCGGCTTGTCGAAGAACTTGATGCCGTTCAACCGCGGCGTGACCCAATCGCCGGAGACGAACATCTCGCGCGGAACCTCGGCGTAACGACCCTCGTCGGGTTCATAGAGGGGACGCACGGATAGCGTGGACATCCAGAGGACCACCGTGAGTGCGATGGTCAAAGCCATGAAAATCTGTCGCTTCAAGAGACTGCCCGTCCAGGTGTGCGGTGGCCACTGCTACCGCGCTTGGTCAAATGCTCTCAGGGCGCAACGACATAGATGCCGGATGTGGTTCGTCGCCGTCGTGATGTTGGATCATGGAGCAGTTCACGCGGCGCCGCTTGACGCCCCACGAGCCGAGGATGCGATTCACGCGGGAGTCCGAAGGATGGCGACTTGGCCAGCAGAGAGCGAACAGCGGGATTCTAGGGCGCTCACCTGTCGGGGGGATTACGAGATGATGACGGCGCAGTCCGCCGTCGAGTGCTTTGCGGCAGAAGAAGTTGCCTGACGAAGCGTCAGCGTTAGCTCATGGTAACCCAAGTGCTTCGGAGAACGGGCGTCGGGTTCGATGCGTTGGTGCGTAACCATTCGGCAATGTCGCCGCAATGTTCTGCATAGTAAACTTGACGCCCCGCAGTTGTCAGCGGGCCTCATCACCCTTAGTGCTCAAGCCTAGGAAGTCGCTTTCCATCAGATGTTCTTAGGCGCAGCCTCTTTCGAAGGTGCTTGTCTTTCGCGCTGCGCTTAGATCCGGGGTGTTCGTTGTCAACCCCAAAAAGTCGCAAGGACTTCGCTGCTATGCGGTCGAGACTGACGGCACTTCTGATGGCAATCTCGACCTATCAGGCGTGGGATTTCTACCACCTTGCAACGCGAACACCGGACGCTCATGTCGTCGCCGACGCAGTCGCGTAGGTAGTGGGCGGCCTCGCGATCCTTTGGTTCGTGATTCGAAAACGGTGTCGTCGTGTCAGCCCAAACCGACCTGTTTCTGAGGCGCTACCTGGCGCAGCCAAGGTACGAGGGCAGGTGATGGCGGAACGAAACGAGGTGGCAATTCAGGCGACGCGGCAGTTGTTGCAGTCGATGCTGCTGCAGTTCGAGCGCTGGAAATATACGCCATCGGAAACGGAAGTGGCGATGCTTCTCATAAAAGGGTTGACCCTTGAAGAGTGCGCTCACTCGCTAGCGTGGCATGATGTGACGGTGCGGACAATTGCCGCGGGCGTATTCGCCAAGGCGAACCTCAGCAATCGCCATCAATTTGCCGCCTACTTTTTCGGTGATCTGTTGGTTGAGCCGATCGAGCCTGCACCTCGATCAAAAACCGGTGAGTGTAGGCACGACGCCGGCATGTAAGTTGTCGCGCTTGACCTTCAAGCAAAGACCGGAACGGTAAAAATCCGATTATTGGTATCTGTGCCACAGTACGGTGCTGTGGCTGTATCTCTATTTCGATGAACAAACTTCTTCAAGCTATACACGAAAGCTTGCCGCAGTGGCTGGCAGATTGGTTCGACATTCTTGTTCCCGCTATCGAGGTCGTGCTGATTGCGGCTGGCGCATGGTTAGCAGTGCGCATCGCGCGGCGGTTGCTTAGAAAGCTGACCAATACATATTCTCTGCCAGGAAAAGTTGCGGCGCTGTCTTTGCGTGTGGTCGCGACCATCGTGTACGTAGCTGCCACGCTCTGGGCTCTGGAGCGAATGGGCGTGTCTGGAACCGTCCTGTGGACCGCATTCACGGGATTTGCCACTGTCGGGGCGGTCGCGTTTTTCGCCGCGTGGAGTGTACTCTCGAACCTGTTCTGCGCGCTCCTGATATACGTCACCGGTGCGTTCCGCATTGGGGATGTTGTGGAGCTTCTTGAGAACGGGGAAAAGCCGGGAATTAAGGGCCGTGTGCTCGACGTAAATCTCGTCTATACCACCTTACTGGAAACAACAGTCGAAGGACAAGAGGTGGTGCTGCAGCTGCCGAACAGTCTGGTGTTTCAACGTGTGCTACGAAGGTGGAAGTAACCGCAAGGGTGGCGCGGTCAGGCAAGGACGGAGACCGGCGCAAGAAGGGAAGCCCCGCTTCGCTTTTTTGAGGCCGAGCAAACTACTCAAGACCTTAAGCCGCTGGCGTCCGCGATGTCGGCGGACGCCGCAATACTGCTTGACTTCAGTGGCAGTGACGAATGCCGGTCTTGTGGTCCATATGGCAGCCTTGGCTGTCAGTCCCACCACTATGCGCCCACACGCCGCCCGACGCACAGGCCAGAACGGCCGTGAGAATGATGGTGATCCGTTTCAAGAAAGGTCTCCCTGGAGTGTTGGTTAGCGGTCTCAGTCTGCCGCAAGTTCCACACTATCATCACTGCGATTGCCAGCCCTCCCCGCCGCGGTAGGGCTGTTGCGGCTGTGTCACAACTGTCTGCGCTCGCTACGGCCAACGCACCTCAGCAACTTAACGAAAATGCTGACGGCCGCTGGCGCCCAAGTTTGTAGGTGAATCGACGCATAGCGTCCCCGCAATCCCGATGGCCTCGCCGATGGCCAGGCCATCAGGGTTCTGCGTGCTCTGCCTGCGCCGCAGCCACAGGTCACCGACGACATTGAACTGTGGCTGGCACCGCGGGCCGTGCGCGCATTGCGAGCCCACGGCATTTCCACACTGGCGGACCTGACCGTGCGCGTGCCGCGCCGGCGCCGCTGGTGGGGCGCGATCCCGGGGCTGGGGCAAGCGAGCGCGCGGCACATCGAGGCCTTCTTCCACGCCCATCCGCGGTTGACGGAGCGTGCGCGTGCCCTGATCGTCGGCGCGCCGCCAGGCGAGGTGGTCCCGTGGGAGCGGCTGAAACTGCCCGACGAGGTGGACGGCTCGCGAGGCAGCTTCCGGGCACCGCGACAGGCCTGCACGCTCGACGCATCGAACGACTACGAAGCCGTGCAGGCCTGGCTCGCCCTGCACGAAACCCAGACCACGCAGCGCGCCTATCGCAAGGAGGCGGAACGCCTGATCCTGTGGGCGATTATCGAGCGCGGTCGGGCGCTGTCGTCGCTTACGACCGAGGACGCCATCGCCTACCGCGGGTTCCTGCGGCGACCAACTCCGCGTGAGCGCTGGATCGGGCCACCGCGGGCACGCAGCGCGCCCGACTGGCGCCCCTTCGCACGGGGGCTATCGGCACGTTCGACGGCCTACGCCCTCACGGTGCTGGGCGCCATGTTCCGATGGCTGATCGAGCAGCGCTATGTATTGGCCAACCCGTTTGCCGGCATCAAAGTCCGCGGCCGCACGCGGGTCGCGCCACTCGATACCACACGTGGCTTTACTGAGGGCGAATGGCTGCTGGTGCGCACCATTGCCGATGGCCTGGAATGGTCGTACGGGTGGGACGTGCCCGCAGCGCAGCGCTTGCGCTTCATTCTCGATTTTGCCTACGCGACCGGCCTGCGGGCCAGCGAACTGGTTGGCGCGACGCTGGGCGATATCCGCACTGACGAGCGCAACGACCGCTGGCTGCACCTGGTCGGCAAAGGTGGGCGCCCGGGAAAGGTGGCGCTACCGCCACTTGCGCGAACCGCACTCGATCAGCATCTTGTACAGCGCGGACTGCCGGTGACACCAGCCCGTTGGGACCCCAGGACACCCTTGATCGCCAGCCTGGAGCAGGACAGCGTCACTAACATCACCGGCACCCGGCTGTGGATGGTAATGCGGCGCTTCTTTGGCCAGGCCGCGGACATCATCGCCGGCGACCACCCGACACTCGCCGAAAAGCTGCGCCGAGCCAGTCCCCACTGGACGCGGCATACCCACGCTACACACGCCCTCGCTCGCGGCGCGGAACTGACCACCGTGCGCGATAACCTACGCCACGCGTCGGTGGCCACCACCTCGATTTACTTGCAAAGCGACGAAGTCAAGCGGGCACACCAAATAGGTCAGGCCTTTGCCGCTCGGTAGCCGACGTCCGTGCCGACTGGCTTAGCGTGCAATATTTTCCGTTTTCTGAAGCGACCCCAGGTACAGCGAACTCCAACGGCTCTGCGCGCCGATGATCTGATCAGTAATGATGTGGGCCGCGACTGTGCCGTACACCAGCCCGTCGGTGGAGAAACCAGTGGCGATGAAAGCCCCTGACTCGTCCCGGCCGATGTAGGGAAGGCCGTCCGGAGAATGAAAGTGTTGTGCCGACCAGCGCTGAACGGGTGAACCGACAGCCAGGTATTCCTGCGCGGCCCGTTCAAGTTGAGCGAGTGCCGCGGCTGCATCATGCCTTCCCGTTTCGTGGTGTTCACCGATGCAAAGCAAGTAATGCTTGCCGTTTGCCTCCAATCCGCGGACCGATAGCCTGGGATGGGCCTGCGCCCAGAAGATGCCAGCCGGAACGGCTTGTTCGTGGAAGGCCAAACCATATTCGCGGCGCACAGCCATGCCGGCTTGCACCAAGTGAAAACCCAGCGGGGAATGGGTGGCCAGCACAATATGGTGGCCGAAGGCGGTACCGGTCCGTGTGCGAACGACGCCGACTTCCAGGTCCAGCTCGAGGGCAGGGGAGTTTTCGAAGAGGCGGGCGCCGGCGTGTTCGGCTTGCAGGGCCAAGGCGTGCAGATAGCCGATCGGATGGAACTGCGCTTGTGCCGAAAGCAGAAGCACCGCGCCCTTTGCGGCGGGCAAGCCGGGGGGCATCTCAGAGGCCAACTGCGCGTCCAGACCTGCTGCGCGCAATGCCTTCAGCTCCCCCAGTATGGTCGGCTCGGCATCCGGGCTTAGCGGATACTGGTACATCGGGCAGCGGCGGAAGCCGCTGCTCGGCCCCATCGCCTGCGCTTGCTGCTCGATCCAGGCGATCGCTTCCCCGCGAGACGCTACGACGGCGCGGGCGGTGTCCGCTTCGCACTTAGCCGCCAGCGTTTCGAGGCCACCGGTGACGGTCTGATACAGGTTACCGGTGGAGCCGCCGCTATCACCCGCGCCTACGGCACGGGCTTCGATCGCCGCCACCGACCGGGCGGTCTTTGCGAGCAGCAGGGCGGCGGTCAGGCCCGTGATGCCGGCACCGACGATCACCACGTCGACGCGCAGGTCGCCCTCAAGGGCCGGTCGAGGCCGACGCGGGCGCGTGGCCGCCCAGATGGAGATCGAGCCCATCATGCCTCCTTGTACCGAGTTTCATGGCGGCACAGGTTATCGGCGCAGGCGTCCAGGACTTCCCGACATCGCGGGTCAACGCCATGGTGCTTGCGTGCGCCGGGCGCCGTCCCTTGGTGGCGCGGCGGCACTGGCAGCCCAACAGATAGCAAAGCAGATAGCAAAGCGCGTGCCGTGATTGGATAGCCCGCGCGTGAATGCTGGTCTCAAATTGAGCGCCGGGCATCGCGCGGGAGAACGCTCGTCGGCGAAGGCAACGCGAGAAGAGGCGCGTGTGCGGGACGAACTGGTCAGCCCGAGCAATGTTGGCATCGCCCCTCCCAAGGAAGCGAATCAAACGGAGTCATCCGCGCATGACCAGCGAAATACTAAGTCGCCATAAACTCGAAGTGCCGGCAGGCCACGACATTACCGGGCTGTAATCAACGCGCAAGCTTATTCCTGAAAGATATTCCTCGCCTTGTAATTTGGCCTCAATCTTTAAGCGGAAATGAGCGCGGTCATAGCACCGTCGCGAGCAAAGGGAGGGCAAAACGTGCGAGCGCTGCGGCCTCGCGGTGCGGCCGGTCCAAATATTGCTGTGACGATAGCGGCGCCGACGTGGCGTCATCACTTCAAGGAGCCGACCATGCCGCATCAGAATTTTCAACACTGTATCGACGAGTGCAATGCTTGCGCAGTGGCATGCGAGCACTGCGCCGCCTCGTGTCTAAGTGAGCCGAACGTACACGAGATGGCCGAGTGCATTCGCCTGGATCTCGATTGCGCCGCAATGTGCCGGATGGCCAGCGCCTATATGGCGCGGGGAAGTCGCTTCGCCAAGGATCTGTGCAACCTTTGCGCGACCGCTTGCGAAGCATGCGGTGCCGAGTGCGAGCGACATGCGGCTCAGCATTGCCAGGAATGCGCTCAAGCGTGCCGGCGTTGTGCGCAGGCATGCCGCGCCATGGCGTAGCACGATCGGCTGCCAACGGCAGAACGGCCATGACGCTAACTTTTTGGCTCTCTACGGTCACGCGAAAGCCCGCGCGGACTACAGGACTGCAACGTCGCTGTCATTAAACGCGTCGGTTCTTCCGGCCGCCACCAGCGGCGACGGGATGCCGTCTCAGCGTCCGGTCGAGCATGGCGAAGACATCCCTAGCGTCGATTCGTTGCGCCGTCACCGTTGACGAAGTCGCTCATTCGTGCCGGCGGCTGCGGCGTGCCACCCATCGCGGGTCCATCGGAAGAGCCGCCTCCGTGCGAGTTGTGTGCACAATCATCTGCGTGATTGCCATCCTGGCTGTGGTAGGCATGCTGTTGATGCATAAGCGCATGATGGGCGGGCTAAGTTGTTGCTGGACCGGCGGCCGCGTAGTGCGCCGGATAAGGGCGGTGGCCGCCTAGTTGATGCCCGCCCGGAGATCGCTCCGGCGACCGCGCGCACGCAGCGCACCGGAGAGCGGCTGGGTTACTTGGTCTGATCCATCATTTCGCGACACTTTTGCATCATGGCGTCATGGTGGCGCAACATCGCCTTGGAGTCGTCCGGCTTCTGTGGCTTGTGTTGCTGCGCTTCAGCCCGTTTGGCGGTACGAGCGCGGCTTGTCTGATGCTTGGGCCCACGCGATGCCCCCAAGACCGGACAATCCTGCCATCACACCCCCCGCAGCCAGACCCTGCACGAAGCGGCGGCGCGGTAGGTTGGCCAGCACAATGCCAGACTGTCGATCACGTCCCATGAAATAGTCCTTTTTGCTTGAATGGCCGCATCGGACAGCGGCAAAGAGAGAGTAACGAGGACGAGGCTACCGACAACTTACCTGAACATTACATTCCGGTAATGTCCGGGCCACTCGGAGCAGGGCTGCGTAGACTCGCCATGGGCTGACCCAAGCGCAGCCATACAATCGGAAAAAGGAAGCTCGAACATGAAACTGCTCGTCGTAGAG
Organism: Cupriavidus taiwanensis; assembly: GCF_900249755.1. Taxonomy (NCBI): domain Bacteria; kingdom Pseudomonadati; phylum Pseudomonadota; class Betaproteobacteria; order Burkholderiales; family Burkholderiaceae; genus Cupriavidus; species Cupriavidus taiwanensis. Next base: position 5,547 of record NZ_OFSQ01000041.1, on the reverse strand, counting down.
GACGAATCCAAGACAGGCCAGTACCTGCGCCAGGGATTGACCGAGGCCGGATTCGTTGTCGACCTGGTTGGCAACGGGCTTGATGGACAACACCTGGCGCTCAACGAGTCTTACGATCTGATTATTCTCGACGTCATGCTGCCGGACCTCGATGGCTGGAGAATTCTGCTGAGCCTGCGCGCGGCCGAGAGCGCGGTTCCGGTCTTGTTCCTTACTGCCCGCGACAGCGTCGCTGATCGGGTCAAGGGACTGGAGCTCGGCGCGGACGATTACCTGGTAAAGCCATTTGCATTCTCCGAACTGTTGGCTCGCGTCCGGACGCTGCTGCGCCGCGGCACTGTGCAGATGGGGCTGGACCGCATTCAGGTGGGCGACCTGGTGCTTGATCTTAGTCGACGTCGCGCTTCGCGCGGAGGTCGCCGGATAGCGCTGACCAGCAAGGAGTTTGCGCTGCTCGAACTGCTCGCCCGCAGGCGGGGAGAAGTTCTGCCCCGCTCGTTGATTGCGTCCCAGGTGTGGGATATGAACTTCGACAGCGACAGCAATGTGATCGACGTTGCGATTCGCCGCTTGCGAGCCAAGATCGACGACGACTTCGACGCCAAGCTGATTCAGACGGTGCGAGGCATGGGGTACGTGCTGGAAGCGCCCGAGGGGCAAGAATGAAGCGCCGTATGTCGCTGACCATGCGGCTGACGTTGTTGTTTTCTCTGACGTCGGCATTGGTGCTACTTGGCCTCGGAATACTGATCTGGCTTTCCATGGACCGGCATTTTGCCGACGAAGATTATGTGGTGCTTGGGGACAACGTTCGTCTGATTCAAAAGATCGCTCAGGAGCAATCCAGCACGCACCTGCCGAGCCGTCTTGCGGAAATGGTGGAACATCACCCCGGTTTTGTCGCCCATGTGAGCACCGCGAAAGGTGACGTCATTTACCGCACCAATGGGTTCGATTTTGGCGCCATGCTCAACGTTATTGGCCGGCTTGGACCGGATGAGACGACCTTGAGCTGGCAGCAGGGAGACAAGGAATACCGAGGTATGCGCGCGCACGCGACAGTGCCCGGCGAGTCGGTGCCCTTGGCGGTGATGGTCGGCATGGACACCGAAATCCATGCCCACTTTATGCACGCGTTTCGTCGCTCGCTGGCCTTCTATACCACGTTGGCGGTGCTCGCCAGCGGCTTGTTCGGCTGGTGGGCAGCCAGGCGCGGTCTGGCGCCGTTGCGAACGATGGCCTCTCGCGCCAAGGGTGTCACGTCGAATCACCTTGACGCCCGCATGCCCGTGGAGACCGTGCCGGTGGAGATGGCCGATCTGGCGGCGACGCTGAATGCCATGCTCGAGCGCTTGCAGGACGATTTCCGGCGATTGTCCGAATTCTCGTCCGACCTGGCTCACGAATTGCGCACGCCGATCACCAACCTGATGACCCAGACCCATGTCGTGTTGTCGCAGCCGCGCGAGGCCGCCAAGTACCGCGACGTGTTGGCCTCCAACGCCGAGGAGCTGCTGCGCCTTGGCCGCATGGTGTCCGATATGCTTTACTTGGCCAAGATGGAGCACGGCATCACGCTGCCCAACGAGGAGTCGATCCATGTCGGCGACGAGGCCCGCGCGCTGTTTGATTTCTACGACGCCTTGGCCGAGGACAAGGGTGTGCAGCTGCGCCTGCAGGGCGACGCCAGCATCGTGGGCGATCGCCTGATGTTGCGCCGCGCACTGAGCAATCTGCTGTCGAACGCACTGCGGTATACGCCCAGCGGCAAAGCGATTGTGATCAAGGCATGCGAGCAAGACGGCGGCGCCACCATCGTGGTCGAGAACCAGGGCGAGGGGATCGATCCCGAGCTGTTGCCGTCGTTGTTCGACCGGTTCTTTCGGGCCGACAAGTCCAGGGCGCGCGCTGATTCGGACAGCGTGGGGCTTGGCTTGTCGATCACGCAAGCCATCATGGTGGCGCACCGCGGTGGAATCTCGGCTGAGTCGTCAGGCGGTCTCACCCGCTTTATTCTGACCTTCCCGCGGCGCCAGCCACGAGCTTAGGGAGGCCGGTCCCCCATGGCGAGCTGCGAGGCACGTGCTGATGCCAGCAAGATCGGCATACTGTTAGGCCATGTGCCGGATCCCGCTGCCAATAGCGACGCTATTGAGATAAGTGTTCTTATCGTAATAGCCAGTTCGCTGCGCTAAACTGGCCCCCATGAAATCACGCCTGACCCTACCTAACTCCACATCATCCGCCAGCACGGGTATGGATACGGCCCCGACCGATGCCTCCACGGCACTCCCCGATGCCGCGTCCCTGGCCGCGCTGCGTGCCTGGCATGCCGGCCTGAGCTCCCGGCAAGCCGTGGCGCAATACCTGGGGGAGGAGAGGGCGCGCGGCCAATCCTCGCGCGCCGTGCTGGGCCGCATTCGCCGCCGGCTTGCCTTGCTGGCACGCGAGCGCGGCCGCGACGATCTGGCCGCGTTGTTCGAGATGCCGGCGTCGGCGCGGGTGGCGCAGGGCAGGGTGGCCGACCGTGCTATCGAGGTCCTGCGCACGCTGCCGACGCCACAGCCAGCGATCACCGACGACATCGGCCGCTGGCTACCGGCCCGCGCCGTCGCCGCCCTGCGCGCCCACGGCATCGAGACGCTGGCGGCGCTGACGGTGCGCGTGCCCAGGCGCCGACGCTGGTGGGCAGCCATCCCGAGGCTGGGCGCGACCGGTGCCAGACAGATCGAGGCGTTCTTCGCCGCGCATCCCGAGCTGACCGAGCGGGCCCGCGCGCTGATCGTGCAGGAGCGGCGCAGCAGCGTCGTGCCGTGGGAGCAGCTACGCTTGCCCCATCAGGTCGACGGCTCCGAAGGGCGCTTTCGCGCCCCGCGCGCGACGTGCACCTTGACCGCGGACAACGACTACGAGGCGGTGCAGGCCTGGCTGGCGCTGCACGAGTCACCGGCTACTCACCGCACCTACCGCAAGGAAGCGGAACGGCTGATCCTGTGGGCCATCGTCGAGCGTCAGCGGCCGCTGTCGTCGTTGACCACCGAAGACGCCGTGGCCTACCGCGCCTTCCTGCGGCGTCCCATGCCACGAGAGCGGTGGGTCGGGCCGCCACGCCCGCGCTCGTCGCCGGACTGGCGGCCGTTCACCGGTGCGCTGGCCGCACGCTCGGTCGCCCATGCGCTGTCCATCCTTGGGGCGATGTTCCGGTGGCTGGTCGAGCAACGCTACGTGCTGGCCAATCCCTTCGCCGGCATCAAGGTGCGCGGCGGCGGCCGCACCGCGGCGCTGGACAATTCGCGCGCCTTTACCGACGGTGAATGGAAGTTGGTGCGGACCATTGCCGACGGGCTCGAGTGGTCCTACGGTTGGGAGGCCGCCGCGGCGCAGCGCCTGCGCTTCGTGCTGGATTTTGCCTATGCAACGGGGCTACGTCCCAGCGAGCTGGTAGGAGCCACGCTCGGGGATATCTGGACCGACGCGCAAGGCGACGAATGGCTCGAGCTGACCGGCAAGGGCGGCCGCAGCGGCAACGTGGCAATGCCCCCGTTGGCGCGGCGGGCGGTGGAGCGCTACCTGACGGAACGCGGACTGCCCATCAGTCGGCGTTTGTGGCGTCCCGAGGTCCGCCTGGTCGGTGATCTGGGCAGCGAGCCCGAGATCGGCATCTCCAGCACGCGGCTATGGCATGTGGTGAAGCGGTTCTTCAAGCTGGCTGCGGATGTCATTGGTGCGGACCATCCGGCGGCGGCGGACAAGCTGCGCCGCGCCAGTCCCCACTGGATGCGCCATACGCACGCCACACACGCGCTAGGAAGCGGCGCGGAACTGACCATCGTTCGAGACAACCTGCGGCATGCGTCCGTGTCGACGACGTCGATCTACCTGCACAGCGACGAGGTAAAAAGGGCAAGGCAGATCGGAGAGGCATTTGGGGCGTAAATGACACCCGCAAGGGCGCCAATAGCGGGCTGTACGGACGAATAAGGGACTACAATCTTGCCCCTTCGTTGCCGAGCGGTTCGGGCTCAAAACACGGAATCCTTCAAGCCGAATCCCCTTGTTGGCATCACGGCGACCGTCATGCTGTCGGCGTGTGGCCCCGCCGCGCACAGGGCGATCGCGCGCCGTGCATGGTGACGGCTGCGCAAATCGACGAACTCGAGCATCAGAAAGGCCAAGCAGATGGCCGCCAGCACCAAACCGCCCACGCCGCCGGAAGTCTTGCCATAGGTGAATGCCGCGACGGCCAGGCCGAACATGGTCACGGTGCCGAAGCAAAATGCCCAGAAGCTGGGCGTCACCTGACCTGGTCGGAGCGCGACGTAGGTGGGGCCGGCGGTAAAGCCATGGTCCTCATTGAACCGCAGATAAGGCCAACCGGAGGCCGCCCAGCGCGCGAGCGACAGCGCTGCCGAATGCTGCGCGATGTAGCGCAGTTGGGCGACTGAAAAGCTCCGGCCATAGGCTGCATACATCCGTCCGCAATCGGCCAGCGTCGGTGCGGCAGGGGCCATCACCTCCCACGCTCGCGCTACAGCATCCGGATTTCGCACACATGGCTCGCGCGCCAGCCAAGACAGTACTTGCACGCCCTGTGACCAAGGCACCGCCGAAGATTCCATGTCCGCCCCCCGAATTGTCTGCCACGCCACGGCAGTGTCCTAAAGTAACTTTGCGTCACTTTACACGGCTAGCAAAGAGGCCGACAACTCGGACAGGGGTATCTCGCAGGCGGGGGCGCGAGCACGTGCAAACGGTAGAGAGAGCACACGGCGCTCCCGGCATAGTCGCCGGCTGTGCCGTCATCGAAACTGCCAGCCTCCGAAAGGTAAGCGCCTAGGGGCGGGTAACAAATTTATGCAAAAACGGGTAACAAATTTATGCAAATTAACGGCAGCGCTTGTTGTAGCCAGCTGCGGAATCGACGTGATTTGACATAACACATATTATGCGCAGCGAATCGAGCTTCGGGATCACAGAAAAAATTCACGTTATGTAGAGTCAAGCCCCCGGCATCGGGGGTTCAGAGGCAGAAGCCAGCACCGTTAGGTTGCTGGCTTTTTTGTTGCCGGAGACAGCATGTACAAGCCGTCCAGGCGCTGGGTCAGCATCACAGAGTTCGAAAGCCTTTCCAGCGGTCTACCACGAAAATACCTTTGCAGCCTGTTGCGACGCTGCGACAGAACCATCCGTGACTGGCAAGCCGGACGTCGGCCCATACCAGCATGGACAGTCCAAGCACTTCGCCTACACCAACTAGAAACGACGGAGGCTTACCGGGATATGTTCGGTAGGCCACCGACGCTGAGTTGAGATTCCATCGAAGCACGGCCCCCGTAGAGGGGGCCGCGCGAACGGTCAGGGAAGCCCCTGAACGGGGCTTTCGCCGGTCGCCCTTCGGGCTGGCGACTCGAATCGCCCTGACGTGGTGTTTTGCCGCGGAATTGGCTTGCAGAAAGGGGGGTACCCTACCGACGCGGCGTGTCCTCGGGAAACGCCGCCAGATCGATAGGCGTCAACTGTCGATTCTTCGGCCCGCCAGTCATGGCG
>NZ_LT976855.1:50578-80261 GCF_900249755.1 Cupriavidus taiwanensis | reverse complement strand
CCTATCGCCCGGACGTCGGCGCGGCGGACTTGGGGGATGACTGGCCTGGTGGCTTTTTTTGCCCTTGCCATGGTTCCAAGTTTGACCTGGCCGGCCGCGTGTTCCGCAACGTCCCAGCGCCGCTCAATCTGGAGATCCCACCGCACGCGTATCAAGGCGAAACCCGTCTGGTGATCGGCCAGGATCGCAATGGAACCGGATGATGACTTACCCCGACAGTGCACTGCTGATCGTCCAACCCTGCGTTGTCAAGGAGGCGCCCATGAGTACCATATGTGTTATTGCCATCGTGCCCTCTGAGCTTTTGGAGAAGCTGGAGAAGCGCCTCGCAACCGTCCACGCGCCCGGATTGACCGCAACGAAAGTCAAGGGGTACGGCGAGTATCGGAATTTCTTCTCGAGCGATCTGACCACCCGTGCACACCAAGATCGAGATCTTCGCGGAGGAAAGCGACGTCGAGGCCATCACCAAAGCGATCATCGAGGTAGGACAATCCACCGTGCCAGGCGCCGGGATTGTGGCGGTAATCGCCGTCGAGAGGTTCTTGCATCTACACGTTCCCCCGGGAGCGTCAGTGGATACAGCCGAATGACCCGAATCGGCTGGTGCGTTGGGTGCCGGCGGGGATGAGCGCCCATGAATGCGGCGAGGCACAGATCGGCCGCAGGGCCAGATAACGATGCCCGTTGAACGGAGTTGCGGCGGCACGTGGCACCGGTCGGAATGCAAGTGGCACGAGCCGCGGCATTGCGTGGCCGGTAATTCAGTTCCAGAGGTGGGCTATGCAAACTGGCATGGCAGTGGCGCGTACGGGCGACACCGGGCGAGTATGGCGCTTGGCTCCGGGGCAATTCCTCCTGGGGCTGCTCCTCGTCACGTGGCTCTGTATCGCGGGCGCCGCTGGCGTTTCCCGCGCCGTGGGCGAGGAAGATCTTCTGCCGCCTGAGCGGGCCTTGCGCTTTGCGGCCCGGCAACTCGACGAACACGCCATCGAGGTGCACTTCGACATCGCGGACGGCTATCACCTCTACCGTGAGCGATTCGCCTTTGCTGCCCGGCCGGCAGGGGTGAAGCTCGGTACACCTGTGCTTCCACCAGGGCAGGTTAAGTACGACGAGGCGTTTGGCAAGGAGATGGAGATCTACCATGGTGGCGTCAAGATTCGCGTGCCAGTGGAGGTCACTCCTGCGGATGGCGAATGGACGCTGGTCGTGACATCGCAAGGCTGCGCCGACAAGGGAATCTGTTATCCACCGATGGAGAGCGTATACAAGGTGGGCGGCAGCCCGCTCGGCGGGCCTATTTGATAAGCGCGAGGGTGGCACGCCAATGGCGATGCTTGTGCCACCGACTGCAGTAACCTCTCCCGGAGCGGGCGAATACCAGGGCGGGCATGCGATACCGGAGATCGTGCCACATGGCGATGACGGCGACCGCATCATTCGCGCGCTGACCAGCCACCAGCTTGGGGCAATCGCGCTGCTCTTCCTCGGCTTCGGCCTGCTGCTGACGGTCACGTCGAGCGTGCTGCCGATGGTGCCGATCCTTTGGTCCATCGTCGTGGGCGAGCACGTGACACGCAGCCGTGCGCTGATCATCTCGCTAGACTACGTGCTCGGCTCGGCGGTAGCCTATGCCGGCGTCGGCATGGCCACCGGGTGGCTCGGTGAGAGGGTCTTGACAGGGCTGCTGACGCCCTGGGCGCTCGGGGCCTTCGCCACGTTGCTCGTGGCCCTGGCGCTATCGATGTTCGGGCTCCGCGCGCTGCTGCGGCAGCCCCGATCGACGACATCCGCACAGCAGCTGGATCGTCGGGCTGCCGCAGCACTGGGGGCGATGTCCGCGTTGGCCGTCGCGCGCATCATGCCGGCGCCGCTATCGAGCACGCTCGCCTATCTCGCACGAACCGGTGATGCCATGACCGGAGGCGGTGCGTTATTCGCATTGGCGATCGGCATGGGGTTGTCGCTGGTGCTGGCCGGCGTCGCCGCCGGCAATCTCCCGCCGCGCGCCGGGCACTGGCTGGAGGTGACCAAGCGTTGCCTTGGCTTTCTGCTGCTGGGCGAGGCGAACTTGGGTGATCACCCCGCTATTGCCACCCTGGGCCGTGATGGCAACGTGGGCCGCTCTGCTGCTGATCGCCGCAGTTTTCCTGGGCGCCTTCGATTCGCTTGGCCCCAAACCGCATGGCGTGGCCCGGCTGGGCAAGGGCCTGGGCCTGATCGCCGCGCTGGCGGGAACCATCCTGTTGGTCGGGCTGGCGTCGGGCGGGCGGGATCTGCTGCAGCCTCTGTCGCACCTGCGCACTCGCCAGTCGTCGCCAGCCACCGCCGCCGACCACGCGGTGGTGCACTTCGCGCGGATCCGCTCGGTGGCCGAGCTCGACGCACGTCTGGCGCAGGCCGTTGCGGCCCGCAAGCCGGTACTGCTCGATTTCTATGCCGACTGGTGTGTCAGCTGTAAGGAGATGGAGACGACTTTCAGCGATCCCGGAGTTCAGACGCAGTTGGCCGGGGTTGTCGTACTTCGAGCTGATGTGACACAAAACAACGCCGAGGACAAGGCGTTGCTAAAGCGCTTCGGCCTATTCGGGCCGCCCGGCATCATCTTGTTCGGCGCCGATGGGCGAGAGAGCCCGGTGCGGGTCATCGGCTATCAATCCGCATCGCGTTTCCTTGATAGCCTCGAGCGCGCCTTCGGTAAGGAAGGCAGGCCCTAAGGATGACATCACCGACTCCAACCCGCGAGGATAACGGCACAATCCGAAAAAAAATGGGCTATGCAGTGCGCCACTGCGATGGTGAGTCCGGCGTGCTCGTCGCACTCGGCAGCAGCCGATGGGCGTAACGTGCAATCGGAAAATCGAAAGTACCACGCAAATTGATGCCTTCCAGACGAGTCGGCGCAATCTGGCGCAAATCCTCGGCACGCATGGATTCGCCGCCGATGGCCTCAATCGCGTCCAGCGCGCGCTGCATGTGCAGCGTGTTCCAGGCCATCACGGCATTGGACAACAAGGTCAGAGCCGACGACACCGCCGCCAGCGACGCATCGTGCCGGGTCAATTCCAACGGAATCTTGCCATAGTGGATGGCCCGCTGCACCGTGTGGACCGCCTCGCCGCGGTTCAAGGCATGCTGCATCTCATGGCGGAACGCGGGATTGGTGAAATAGTCGATGAGGAAGATCGTGCGAAACAGCCGCCCGAGATGCACGCCAGCCTCATAGATGGGTTGACCTTTCGCCGCTGCACCGAAACGCATCAGGGCCTGCACTGCCGTACATTGCCCCGCTTTGCACCGATGCCGCGATCCGGACCAGTTCGTCCCAGGCACGTTCGATCAAGACCAGCCGGACATCCGCGTCCGCCACCGCAGCCAATTCCGCCGGTATCTCGTGATCCCTGGGCACATGCAGGCGGCGATCGCGCAGGTGGGCAAGCCGCGGGCAGAGATCGAAGCCAAGTAGCCGGGACAGGCTCATGGCGAAATCGGTGTAGCCATGGGTATCGACCGCTAGTTGTGCCACGTCTTCCGATCCGCTCTGGCGGATGACGCCCTCAATGGCGACACCGGCCTGCCGCTCGTTCAGTAGGATCGGCTGGTCATAGAAGATGCCCCAGCGGTCCCGGACATGCGTGTACATACCGATCGATGCCGTGCGCCGGCGCGGATCAGCCCGTGCCCGCCAGACTGTGCGCGTGGTCTCCAGCGACATCATGTCCGACGACGCCAGATCGGCGCGCCCCCAGTGCTGGGCGATCGGGTGCTGATGCATGAAGATCAGGACGGCATCGGCGGCCTGGCGCAGTTTGCGCTCGTCCGCGATGCGATGCATCATTTGCCGGATCGCGCTGGGCGACAACTCCGGCACCATCCGTGCGAGGTCCGCCGCCGACATTGAGGTGCCGTGCGCCAGCACTGCAGCGTAGATCATCAGCAGCTCGCTGCGCGAATGCGGTTCCCGACCCAGCAGGAGCCAGCTGAAGTGGGTGCTGCTGTCAATCTCCAGCAGGATTTCGGGCAATTGTCCACCGGGGTGCCGCTCGAACAGCGCGCGTCGCAGCGCCTCCACAGAGGCTTCCGGTTTCTTTGCCGTGAGCGGATCGATATGGATGGCGCTATCAATGTTCAGCTCCCCACGCTGGACTGCATCGCGCAACCTGGCGAGCCCCGCGTCCAGGTGCGCCACCACAGGATCGAGGAACGCCTTGGCGTCCTGCGGCAGCTTGAGATGACCGTAGAAATGGTTACGCCGGGCTTGCCAATCCTCTTTGGAGATGAGTAGGGCCGCCTGACTGCGGAAGGCGAAGCTGTGGTCCAGGAAGACCGAGCCATTGCGCAGCGCCACCCGCAGGGCAAACAGCGTCCCCCACTCGAAGGCGGCCAGGGCCCGCTTGCGATCCAAGCCCTCTAGTGCTGGCTGCCAGGCGCGTCCCAATCGAACCATCACCCGATCAGGGAGCCAGTCGGCCCTGCGCGCATAGAGCTTGCGCAGTACCTCCATTGCCTCGATCACCGGGTGGGCCGACTGTGCCGCAAATGGCAGATGAACCAGTCTGCCCAGCAAGGCACGGGATAGCCTGTGTCGCGACAGGAGTTGCGCGCGGATGAGGCTGGCACGGCTCGCTAGATGCTGACCAGCTGCCTCGTCAGCCAGATTGCTCAGTTGCTGACAGAGGGCATCCCTTGTCTGCGTCTCGTCTGCGACCAGCGCTTTGACGGCGGCAGCGAATTCCCCCAACTTGGTACCTGGGTCCGGTCGGCCCGCGTCAATTAGGCGTCCGGCATCGTTGACGCATTTGCGAATCCAGTGCCGCAGCATGGACGACAATTGATCCGTGGCCGCGCATAAGGCATAGCGTAAAAAGCAAGCCGATTCCAGGCGGCGGGACTGTTGCGCGACCCGCTTGCTGACCGACGCCGGGCGGTTGGCACAGCGCCGCGCATAGTGCCGCACCACCGCCTCATTGCAGGCTGCCGGCCAACCGCTGTGGATGCCCAGCTTGTACAGGCGGTCGATCTTGTCGAACAACTCGCCCATCTGATGGGTCGAATTGCGTAGCGGGACAGCCCACAGCCATTGTTGTAGGCTCGGCCGGTCGTTTTCTGGCCGCGGTAGCAGGGCACCCCACGCATCGAGGGAAACCTCGCCGTAGGCCTGCACCAGCGCGTCAGCCAGGGCCGACTCGAATGCCTCTCCGGCCTGGCTGATCAGCCGCTTCAGCGCTCGGTCATGCGGAATCAGGATGCGATGCTCGTAGAGCCAGCGCTTCAACTCGTGCAGCAGGTCACTGCGGCTCGGTTGCCCTGCCAGCCGCTCCTTGAGCCAGCGCGTCACGTAACGTCGCTGATGCTCTGCCATCGGGCTGAACCCCAGGGCTTGGTAGGCCAGCATCTGATGGTCCACCAAGGTATCGGTGCGCCCGTCATACAGCGCGCTCAGCGTGCCCATGTCCGGCGGCGTGATGCCGAGTTGCGCGCCCACAAAGGCCCAGAGGAATTTTGGCACCTGCTTGTAGGCATCGAGGGTGCGCCCCGTCATGCGGACAAAGCCAATGTGAACGGCACAGGCCAAGCGGTACAAATGGCTGCGCCGCGCATGGATCAGGGCCCGCTCTTTGGCGGAGAAGGTGAAGAACGTGGTAAGCTCAAACTCGCTGAGTTCGCGCGGAATCTGCCGCATGCCCAGATACGCCAGTTGCCAGTGATCCATCGCGCTCTCCCAAGCGTAAGACGGACCGCTGAGGTTATCGGCAATGAGACCGGGACGCAACGTTTCGACACAATAAGTGCGCTATGAGGCAATCGCGCCCAACTGGCGACAGTAGACAGCAACTTATTGATTTACTGGGGTATTTTCCCGGACGCCGCCCGGAAACCCGCGTGAATGCTAAGGGTGGCTACCCCGGTAAATTGCACCGAAATCAAGGGGACGCCGATCACCGCCGTCATGCCGAGCAGGACCATCCCCACGGCGCGGGTCGCTAGTCCCAGCAACAGCAGAGCTGGGGCGGTCAGCTCGATTGACACCGCCAGGTAGGCCGCAGACTTCGAGGGCACCAGCGGCACCCGGTAGTCCCCGCGGAACAGTTCGAGGGCGGTATTCCAGTTGGCCAGCTTGGCCATCGCCGAGTTCCAGACGGTTGGCTTTTTCTCAACCCGCACAGCAAGACAGTTGCGTGACGTCCTTGGCAAAGGTCTGCGCCGCGAGCTTCAGCCCCTCGACCATCGTCAGGTATGGGAACAAGTGGTCGGCCAGCTCTTGCACGGTCATCCGCGCCCGGATCGCCAGCGCCGCCGTCTGGATCAGCTCACCCGCTTCAGGCGCCACCGCCTGCACGCCGATCAGGCGGTCCGATCCTGCCTCGGCAACCAGCTTGATGAAGCCGCGCGTGTCGAAGTTGGCCAACGCGCGCGGCACATTGTCGAGCGTGAGCAGGCGGCTATCGGTCTCGATGCCGTCGTGGTGCGCTTCCGCCTCGCTGTAGCCCACGGTGGCGACCTGCGGGTCGGTGAACACGACCGCCGGCACGGCGCTCAGATCAAGCGCGGCATCGCCTCCGGTCATATTAATCGCCGCGCGGGTGCCGGCCGCCGCGGCCACGTAAACGAACTGCGGCTGGTCGGTGCAGTCGCCGGCGGCGTAGATGTGTTGCGCGGTGGTTCGCATGCCGTTGTCGATGACGATGGCGCCCTGCGCGTTGACCGTCACCCCCGCCGCCTCCAGTGCCAGCTCACGCGTGTTCGGCGCGCGGCCGGTGGCGATCAGCAACTGGTCGGCGCGGATTTCGCCGTGCCCGGTAGTGAGCACGAATTCGCCGTTCGCGTAGGCCACTTGGCTGGCCTGCGTGTGTTCCAGCACCGTGATGTCCTCGACACGGAAGGCGGCCGTGACGGCCTCGCCGATGGCCGGATCCTCGCGGAAGAACAGCGTGCTGCGGGCCAGGATCGTGACCTGACTGCCGAGCCGGGCGAAGGCCTGCGCCAGCTCCACGGCCACCACCGACGAGCCGATCACGGCCAGCCGCTTAGGAAGGATGTTGCTGGCCAGCGCCTCGTTCGAGGTCCAGTACGGGGTGTCCTTCAGACCGGGGATCGGCGGCACAGCCGGACTGGCACCAGTAGCGATCAGGCAGCGGTCAAACGCCACCTCGCGCTCGCCGCCTTCGGCCAGGCGCACGCTCAAGGTGTGTCCGTTCTGGAAGCAGGCCTCGCCGCGCAGCACCGTGATGGCCGGCGTGCTCGCGAGGATGCCCTCGTACTTGGCGTGGCGCAGCTCATCGACACGCCCCTGCTGCTGGGCGAGCAGGCGCTCGCGCAGGATCGCCGGTGGCGTGGCCTGGATGCCCCCGTCGAACGGGCTTGCGCGGCGTAGATGGGCAATGTGGGCCGCGCGGATCATGATCTTGGACGGCACACAGCCAACGTTGACGCAGGTGCCGCCGATGGTGCCGCGCTCGATCAGGGTCACCTCGGCGCCTTGCTCGACGGCCTTGAGGGCCGCCGCCATCGCGGCGCCGCCGCTGCCGATGACGGCGATGCGAAGCCCGCAGCCTTCGCCTGCGGATTTCTCACCGCGGCCCAGCCAGCCGAACGCCTTGTCGAGCAGGCTGCCGCGCTTTTCCGCCGGCGGGGCCTCGGCGAGCATGGCCCGGTAGCCGAGTCCGGCCACGGCGCCAGTCAGCGCATCTGGCGACGTGCCGGGTTCGGCGGCGATTTGCGCCGTCCCCTTCGGGTAGGACACGACCGCAGACCGCACGCCCGGCACCTTCTCCAAGGCATCCTTGACGTGGACGGCGCACGAGTCGCAGGTCATTCCAGTAATCTTCAAGTGGGTCATACCACAGTTCCAATGTTCACTTCGGCAGCGGCCAATGCGGTCAGCCGCGCTTGACCGGGGGTTCACAGGCGTTCGGTGCCCCGCAGCGCTTTGCCGGCGAGATGAAGTCCCAGATCGATACGCCGACCATGAAACTCAGGCCGACATAGAGCAGCGCCTCGCTGCGCCGGCCAACCGTCAAATACACCGCCGTCAGTACCAGGAGTGGGCCGATCACGCCGAGTGCGGTCCGTTGCCACTGCCGATGGCTAAACCAGGCAGTCGCATTGGCGAGTAGCGCGATACCAGCGAACACCCGCAGCAGAACGCTAATGAACAGCCCTTCGTACTGGCTCAGGAAGCCTAGGCCAATAGCCGCGCCCAAGCCGGCGATGGCGGGAAAGCAACTCGCGCAACCCATCGCCGAGACGATACCGCCGAGCGCCCCTGCCTTGTTGGTCACGCGCGTGATCCGTCCCATGCGGTCACTCCCATGTTCGATCCGGGGCTTACCGCTTGACGCTGGACGGATAGCCCGCGTCCTCGGTCGCCTTGGTCAGTTTCTGCACGCTGGTCTTGGCATCGTCGAAGGTGACGACGGCCTGGCGCTTCTCGAAGCTCACTTCGGTCTTGGTCACGCCGTCGACCTTGGAGAGCGCCTTTTTGACCGTGATCGGGCAGGTTTCGCAAGTCATGCCCGGCACGGACAGCGTGACGGCTTGCATGGCGGCCCACGCCGGAGCAACGGCGGCGAGAGCGAGGGCGGCAAACAGCTTCTTCATGGCGAACTCCTGATCAGTAGAACCATGGCATCACGTAGGGAAAGCCGAGCGCAACCAGAACCAGCAGGGCGACGACCCAGAAAATGAGCTTGTAGGTGGCGCGTACCCGCGGGATAGCGCAGGCCTCGCCCGGCTTGCAGACTTGCGCCGGGCGTAAAACGCGCCGCCAGGCGACGAACAGAGCCAGCACTGCGGTGCCGAGAAACAGCGGCCGATATGGCTCCAGCGCCGTTAAATTCCCGATCCAGGCCCCGCTGAAACCGAGCGCGATCAGGAGCAGCGGCCCCAAGCAGCAGGTGGAGGCGAGGATTGCGGCGATGCCACCGGCAAAGAGCGCACGGCGCCCGGCTTGCAGTCGTGACATGCGTTTTTCCTTTCTTAGTAGGTAGGGATAGCGTAACCTTACTTCCGTACTTATGTACGGAGTCAAGCGATATGCGGAGCGGATTGGAGAGCCTGACCATCGGCGCCTTCGCCAAGGCGGCTGGTGTCAACGTGGAAACGATCCGGTTCTACCAGCGCAAGGGGCTGCTGCCAGAGCCAGATAAGCCCGCCGGCGGGATTCGTCGCTATGGCGAAACGGATGTGGTCCGGGTGCGCTTCATGAAATCGGCGCAGCGGCTGGGATTCAGTCTGGAAGAAATCGGTGAACTGCTTCGCCTGGAGGACGGCACCCATTGCGAGGAAGCGAGCAGCCTAGCCGAGCGCAAGCTCAATGACGTGCGCGCAAAGCTGGCCGACCTGAGACGCATGGAGGCCGTGCTGTCCGAACTGGTGGGCGCCTGTCATGCCAGCCAGGGTAACGTATCCTGCCCGCTGATCGCAGCGCTGCAAGCGGGATAAGTGCGCCAAAGGACGTAGTGGACGCGGGCTACGCTGCCCCAGTTCGTTCCGGCTTCTTTTGTACGGCTTCGGCGCAGCCAGCCTCATATGCCCCGTATCGAGGGGCAAGCGACCTAGTCGAGTCAGACATCGTCGGGGGGACAAAGCGGCACCAGCGGGCGCAGCGCTTGCAAGGCGCGCTTGTGCTGTAAGATCCAGTCGTACATTCCTCTACGACGCCCTCGGCTTGGCCAACGAGGGGCGGCCCAGTGGTTGGATACGACAATGTGGCGCCGTGTAAGTGCCATGCCGGTGTTGGCCCTGCCCGAGAACGGTCGTGAAGTCGTAACGCCGGTGAATTGCGGGTTCAGGCAGCGCTAGGCCAACGCACCTCCGGAAGCGATCGCAGCGGGCGGAATTTTCCATCTTGGAGCTTTTGGCTCTGACGCCACACGTAGTCGCCGGTCAGGTTGATGTGTTCCCAGCCGAGCGGCGACAGGTACGAAAACAGGGACGGATCGATGGGCATGCCGCGCTCCACCAGCGCCTGCACGGCACGTTCAAGGTAGACCGTGTTCCACAGGACGATGGCCGCGGTGACCAGGTTCAGTCCGCTGGCACGGTAGCGCTTCTGTTCGAAGTTGCGATCGCGGATCTCGCCAAGCCGGTAGAAGAACACGGACCGTGCCAAGGCGTTGCGCGCTTCCCCCTTGTTGAGCCCCGCATGGGAGCGCCGACGCAGTTCCAGGTCCTGCAGCCAGTCCAAGGTGAATATCGTCCGCTCGATGCGGCCGAGCTCGCGGAGGGCGACCGCCAGTCCGTTCTGTCGCGGGTAGCTGCCGAGCTTGCGCAGCATCAGCGAGGCGGTGACCGTGCCCTGCCGGATCGACGTCGCGAGGCGCAGCACCTCGTCCCAGTGCGTGCGAATCAGTCTCTCTTTGTACGCGCCGCCGATCATAGGGGCCAATGCCGGATAGTCGTCAGGATTGCCGGGGATGTACAGCCTTGAGTCCGCGAGGTCGCGAATGCGCGGGGAGAACCGGAACCCGAGCAGATGCATCAGGGCGAAGACGTGGTCCGTGAAGCCGTTGGTGTCCGTGTAGTGCTCCTGGACCCGCAGGTCCGACTCGTGGTACAGCAGGCCGTCGAGCACATAGGTGGAGTCACGGACGCCGACGTTCACCAGCTTGGAGTGATACGGCGCGTACTGATCCGAGATGTGCGTGTAGATCATCCGGCCGGGCTCCGAGCCATACTTTGGGTTGACGTGGCCGGTGCTTTCGGCACGGCCGCCCGCCTTGAATCGCTGGCCATCCGACGATGAGGTGCTGCCATCGCCCCAATGGGCAGCGAACGCATGGGCGGACTGCGCGTTGACCAGATCCGCCAGGCCCTGAGCATAGGTCTCGTCCCGAATATGCCAGGCCTGCAGCCAGGAGAGCTTGGCGTAACTGGTGCCCGGGCAGGATTCCGCCATCTTCGTTAGCCCGAGGTTAATGGCGTCGGCAAGAATGGTCGTGAGCAGCAGCGTCTTGTCGGCGGCAGGCTCACTGGTCTTCAGGTGCGTGAAATGCCGGGTAAAGCCGGTCCAGCCGTCGACTTCCATCAGCAGTTCCGTAATCTTGACGCGCGGCAGCATGAGCGCGGTCTGATCGATCAGGGTCTGCGCTTCCATCGGGACGGCCGCATCGAGCGGCGAGATCTTCAGGCCCGACTGAGTGATGATCGCGTCCGGCAGCTTGTTGGCGGCGGCCAACCGGTTGGCGGTGGCCAGCTTCAGTTCAAGCAGCCCGCGCCGCTCGCTCAAGTAGCGCTCGCAATCGGTGGCGATGGGCAGGGGCAGCAAGCGGCTCTGTCTGAGTGCGACGAATTTCTCGGCGGGCAGCAGGTACTCATCGAAATCCTTGAACTGGCGCGAGCCCTGGACCCAGATGTCGCCGGAGCGCAGGCGGTTTCTGAGTTCGGACAGCGCGCACAGCTCATAGTAGCGACGATCGATGCCGTTCTTGGTGCGTACCAGTGGCTCCCAGCGCTTCTTGATGAAGGAGGTCGGCGCGTCGGCCGGGACTTTGCGCACATCGTTGACGTTCATCGTCCGGATCGTATCGATGGCAGCCAGACTGCCGCCGTGCGGCCTGATCAAATATTGCGGCGCCATCAACATTGCGTGGCGCTGGTGCCGACTCTACTAGATTAAAGCGTATCGCCCGTAGGGCGGTGAGCGCTGCGAGTTGTACTTCCAGCAAGTTTTGCGCCCGGCCGTCCTTCGCTGCTGCTGGCCGACTGCGCACAAGTCGGCGACGTTGCAAGGCGGCGTTTGCCTGAAGCGACGCAATCAGGATGTCAAGGCGGGAGAGGTTAATGATGGCTAGATGATTGTTAGGCATGATGCATGAAGGCGAGGTCCGATAACAAAGGCACGCTGGCCGACGGTCAAACTGGCGGCGACTCCGCCGCCAGTTCGCCGCATTCCGCTACCGAATGAGCCGACCCAGCTACCATAGTGCTCCCGGCTGCGCCAGCCGCGCGGCAGGCTCAATCCGATCAACGCAAGCCCTGCGACGGCCCCAAATGCCGCCGCCGCGGAATTTCCGCCGCTGAGCACCCACGGTGCGATGACCAACCAAGCGCCAAAGCCGACATTGATCCAGCGCAGTAACCTTGCTACCTCTGCGAGCGCGGCCACAGCGACAACAATTACGAGCGCACCGATCAAATGATCGCTGTCCGCTAACGGCGGAATGGTGCCAAACAACAGGCGCGTGAACATCAGCGCGATGCCAACTCCGACACACGCAACCAGTGTCCAGGGCCATTGCACACCACGCAACGCCGACGCCATCGCGTCGGACAATGCGCTATCGAAACCGGGACGCCGGTCGCGCTGGCTTCCTGGCGAGGCGCCGCCCACGAAGAAGAGGCGAAGTACCGGCTCGCCGCGCCGATGCGCTTGTCCCAGAAACTGACCCATTGCAACCAGTTCATCCAACGTATAAGGGATCATCAGCGTCATTGCGCCCGCAGCGATCAGGCACAACGTGCACCAGGTCCCGATCACGATTGGCTGGATAATGATGAAATAGATGCTCACCACGCCAAGGGGCACGACGACGATCCCAAATGCCGCCACCATCCAAGGCATGGTGCGCCAACGCTGGCGCCCACCCATCGCGCCCATCAACACCTCCAGCAGATAACTGACCGCGCCAAGGCCACCGTCCGGAATCGGCCAGGACCGGGACACGGCGGAGGTAATAATGGTTTCCGTCCCGTTTTTTTGCGCGTCAGGAGAAAAGAACGGCTCCCAAACCGCCGCCGCATGGCCGAGTTGATACGCCGTGAGCTGGCGTGCGATCAGGAACCCGAACAGGGCCAGCCCGATAATGGGCAGCCGCTGCAAATAGGTGGACGGCGAGTACGTCCACCCGACCGGCAGATCGGACTGGTCCTTCATCGACGCCATGCTCATGCCTGGCATCATGGGTACGAGGATGGCAAAGGCGATGAGGAAGCCGCCGACGATCACATCGTTGTTGTAGACGGCCGGGGACGGCGCCCAGAACACCAGTGGCGCGAACAGCAACCAGAGCCCGACACAGGCGTTGCCCCACTGCGCCCATGAAAAGCGACGCGAAAGAGACAATGTGGCGAAGCCCATGATCAGGCTGCCGCTGGCCATGTCGCTCCAGCCCAGCCACGTCATGCGCAACGCAGGGGGCGCAAGACCGCGTTCTGCGGTCACTTGCATTACCAGCGTGCCAAACTCCCGAGTATCAAAGGCGCCCAAGACAAAAGGGCTTGTGAGTAACCAGGCACCAAGCAAGATGTTGAGATAATGCGCCCATAACAGGCTGTAATGGGCGTCGCGCATATGCTGCGCGTGCTCGTGCTCGTGCTCGTGCTCGTGCTCGTGCTCGTGCTTAGCGGCGGAGCCGCTGATTTCCGGCGCGCCCTTGACGGTCACGCTGCCGTGTCGCACCACGGGGTGATGGTCGGCGATGATGGCCGTGTTTAGCCGGTTAGCGCGATACCAACTGACCGGGTCCTGCTTCAGCGCCGCGATGATGCGAGGCATCGTTTCTAGAATTCGGCGCTCAGGCCGCCAATTTAGCCTCTCGCGCGCGCTGGCGCTGTCCACTTCATAATGATCGCTTGCCAGGCATCGCAGTTCCGGGTCAGAGGCGTCACCGACATTTCGCGCATGCTGGCAGCGTGAGTAAAGGCGCGCCCCGACGCCGGCCTGCGGCCGCATCGCTTCGCCCGGGCCATCCAGTGCGTGCAAAATTGCTGCCCGCAGTTGCCTTGGTGTCACTGCCTCCTCCTCGGCAAGCACTAACGACAACTTGCAAGGCAACTGGCCGCGCGCTGCGACAGCGTGCGCGACCGCCGCTGCCGCGTCATCGACGTGCAGGAACACATGGGCGGTGTCCGGATGTGCGTCGGCCCGGGCGACAAGGCTGGACTCGTAGCTTGCCGCGATCTGCTGCACCAGGAAAGCGTTATGACCGAGATCGTCGTAGAGCGGCGCGAGCCGCAGCATCAACCGCGGTACGGCGCCGAGTTCGTGCTGGAGCAGGTGCTCCGCCCTGATCATCATCGCCCGCAATGGCGATTTGGGATCGATGGGCGAGGCTTCATTGATCGGATTGCCGGGTTGCGACGGGGCATGGACTAGCAAGGTGCCGGCCAGCACGAATTGACCCACCGCGCACCGCAGCAATTCAACAATGATGCGTTGCAGGTTGCCGACAAGGTCGAGTTCCGCCGCGATCCGCTGCACGCTGCCGTCCGCATTGGGCGCGTCTTCCATCTCGCTGACCACATAGACGACCGACGTTATAAGCTCGCCGTGACCGGCTATCACCGCATCGAATGCCTGCGCCATATCTTTTTCACGTGTCGCGTCGATGCGAAGCGCTAGCGCACTGGGGAACGCTGCGGCAAGGTCTTCGCCATCGAGCGCGACCACACGGTATTGCTGCAACAGGCGCGCCACTACGGCGCGGCCGAGCAGCGATCCTGCCCCCACTACCAAAATCGTGTCCGTGCTATGTGCCAACGCCGACTCCTTGCCGGGGTGTTATCTGACTATCATGAAGAGACCGAGCAGGCCAGCCACGGCGGCCACACCGATCGCTGCGGACACTTGCCAGCGATGCACGCAGATCCACCACTGCGCACTGGTTGACTTCGCTTGATTGTCAAAGCGGCCATGTGCTGCAAACAAGCCCACGACCGGTACAAACAGGTTATCGGCCCGATCGGGGTGGGCGGGTTCCTGGGTCTGCTGTGCCTCATAGGCCTGTCTGGCCGCCACACGATCACCCAGGCCTGGGAAAAATCGACTGGACAGAATGGTTTTGGCGGCTGGCCAGCCCACCCATACCTCGCGAGGGCCGTGCGTGGCTGCCCAGACAATGGCCTCGCCGGCGATTTCCGGCTGGAATATTGGCGGCACTGGTTGGGCACGGCGTGGCAACTTGCTGCGGCACCAATCGAATTGCGGCGTATTGAACGCCGATAAATGCACCATCGTCAGTCTCACCGACGAATGATCGTGAACGAGTTCCGAACGCAGGGAATCGGTAAAGCCACGGATCGCCGCCTTCGCCCCACAGTATGCTGACTGTAGCGGGATGGACCGATAGGCCAGCGCCGAGCCGGTCTGCACAATACAGCCATGATTGCGCGCCGACATGCGTTTCAGCGCGGCCAACGTGCCATGCACCGCGCCCAGATAGACCACTTCCGTGACGCGGCGATACTCGGCCGCCGTTGTTTCGGCGACCGGCGCAAACACGGTCGTCGAGACATTGTTCACCCAAATCGTGATCAGTCCCAGTTCGAGCTCAATGCGCGACGCTGCTGCCTCCACCTGCTGGGCATCGGCGACATCGACGGGGATGCCCAGCGCCAGGATCCCCAGGTCGCGCAATTCGCTACAGACCCGGGCCAGGCGATCCGGCTCTCTTGCCAGGATTGCGATCCAGTCCCCGCGCTGCGCAAAGGCCCGCACGGCAGCGAGCCCCACGCCTGCGGTGCCACCGGTGACGACAACAACGTTGGGCGGATGCATTCAGGCCTCCCCGCGTTGCTGCGCTTGCTGAATGTCCAGCGCAGCCTGGATCAGTGCCAGATGGGTATAGCCTTGCGGATAGTTGCCCAGCAGCGCCTTGCTATCCGGGTCGATCTCTTCCGCGAATAAGCCGAGATCGCTGGCAAACGAGCAGATGTGCCGAAAGAGTTTGATCGCCTCCTTGGCCCGGCCTTGTCGGGCCAGGACTTGTACCAGCCAGAAGCTGCAGATGGCGAGGGTCGCCTCTTCTCCTGGCACGCCATCGTGGATGCGGTACCGATAGACCAGCGAATCCTTGGTGAGATCCCGCTGAATGCGGGCCACGGTTGCTTTCACGCGCGCGTCAGTTGGGGGGAGAAAGCCGGTCAGCGGGATCAGTAGCGCGCTCGCATCCAAAGCTGGCGATCCGAAACTTTGCGTGAACGCGCCAGTCCCGTGGTGAAACCCCTGCCCCTCGATGACGCGACGCAGCGCGTCCCGTTCGAGCTTCCAGACAGCAACGTTTCCGTCGAGTTGCCCAGCCTGTGCCAGCGCAATGGCACGGTCCAACGCGACCCAGCACATCAGCTTGGATGATACGAAATGCTGGGGCACCCCGCGCGTTTCCCAGAATCCTTGGTCCGGCTCACGCCAGCGCGCCGCGGCGGCGTCGGCTAGCCGGGCGAGCACGCGCCGCATTGGGGCGGACAGTGTCATTGGCATGCCCTGTTGGCACACCCAGGCCGCGTCGAGGACATGCCCATAGACATCCAGTTGCACCTGTTCCGCCGCCGCATTGCCGATACGCACCGGACGGGACGCACGGTACCCGTCAAGATGGCGAAGCTCCTGCTCAGGCAGGTTCGGGCTGCCATCGATCCGGTACATGATCTGCAGTCGTTTGAGATCGCAAAATCGCTCGATCCAACGAAAGAAGTCCATTGCGGCCTCGTGATGGCCCAGCGCCATCAACGCGCGCAGCACCATGGCCGAGTCGCGCAGCCAACAAAACCGATAGTCCCAATTGCGGCTGCTACCGATCCACTCCGGCAGCGAGGTGGTTGGCGCCGCCACCAGTGCTCCGGTCGGGCCAAACGTCAGCAACTTGAGAACACAGGCGCTGGTGCGCACTTCTCGTTCGAAGGGACCGCGATAGGTGCATTGCTGCTGCCACTCGCCCCAATGTCGTAGGGTCTCATCAAGGACCGCCTGGGGGTCGTGCACAGGCCGGTCCGGCCCGTCTTGTTGGAAGGACGCAATCGCCCACAGCGGCGCGCCGGGCCGCACGATGGCCACGCCTTTGGCGCGGTGCGCTTCGGTCGCCAGCGGCAGCGGCGGCGAACATACCAGGCTGAGACGTTGGTGTTCGCATACAGCGGTCACGCCATGCGAACCGACTTCCCATTGGTGGGGCTTGCGCGCATAGTCAAAGCTCGGACTGAACACTAGTTCCACCCTCACCTCGCCAACGGTCGCCTCAATGCGCCGCAACAGCCGATGGCACTCGGGTGAGTCATGGTCCAGCCGACTGCGTGCGAGACGCTCGCTATGCATGAAGTCGGTCAGGCGAAGGATCCCGCCGCTGGCTTCAAACATGGTTTCCAGTACGCCCCCTGGGACCCGGTAATAGCGCGAACTGATCGCACGACCCGTCGGCCGGATTTGAAAGTAGCCTCCTCGGTTAGCATCGAGCAATCTGCAAAATACGGCGCCGGCGTCAAAGTGCGGCATACAGCACCAGTCGATGGATCCCGACGTGCTCACCAACGCCACGCTATGCGTGTTGCCAATGACGGCATAGTCGGCAATGGGCGGATACCTGGGGTTGGTGAACACTCCGTCTCCTTGACCCTCGCCACGCTGGCAACACGCGTTGCCGAGGTCGGGATCCTGGCTTACATCTGGCGCTAGCGCGGGAAAGAACTACAACGCGCTATGCCTGCCGTTACACGGCTCAAGTTCGCGGCGTGCCATGGCTTCACCACCCGAGCCGCGCGTTGCCGTCCAAGATCGAGTCGTTGGGCTACCTGGATCTACGCCATGGCGCGACAGACCTGCGCGCACTCCTGACAGGCACGTGCGCACTCTTGGCAATGCTGCGCTTCGTGCTTGGCGCACTCCGTCCCACACTCTTCACAGACCTTCGCGCACAGCGCGCATATCGCGCGCGCGTACTGGCTGTCGCGCGCCATCATCGCCGCGGCATAGGCACATGTTTCGGCACAGTCCAGGTCGAGTGCGATGCAGCGTTTCATGGCCTCAACCTCTGGCTCACGCAGACAAGACGCAGCACAGTGATGACAGGCGACTGTGCAGGCGTGACAGGCTTCAATACAAGATAGATAGTTTTCATGTGGCATGGCAAAGCTCCTAAAGAAATTCGACCAGCGTTGCGAGACGCCGCCAAATTGAGAGCAATTCGCGCGCCACAGGAAGCAGACGACAGCATGGGAGCGACTGCCTTACAGGAGCATTACGCGACGATGACGAAACCGGTGACAGCACATGTTTTGGCCAGGCTGATGACGCTAAAGGAGCTTTTGCTTCGACGTGGCGCGCACTATGCTAAGTGGACGTTTCACCATTGCGCGAGGAGACAACGTGTTCGAACGCCCTAGCGATGCCATGCTTCGCCCCGTCTCACTGAGCCGCCGCCGACTGCTGGGAAGTCTGATCGCCGGAGGCGGCTTGGCGAGCCTGGGCGCGTATCCACGCGCCGTTTGGGCCTTGAAGAGCCAAGGCTATCCGGTCGTGCTGACAGGGACCACGTTTGACCTGGCCATTGGCGCGACGCCCATGTCGTTTACCGGCCGTATCCGGCCTACCACCAGTGTGAACGGCTCCATCCCCGCGCCGATTCTGCATTGGAAGCAAGGCACCGAGGTCACGCTGCGCGTGACCAACTTGCTCGATACCCAAACATCGATTCACTGGCACGGCATCTTGCTGCCGTTTCAGATGGACGGCGTGCCCGGTATCTCCTTTCCCGGCATCGGGCCGGGCGAGACGTTCGTGTATCGCTTTCAAGTGCGGCAAGCCGGCACCTATTGGTACCACGCGCATACCCGTTTTCAGGAGCAGACCGGCTTGTACGGACCGCTGGTCATCGAGCCAATGCATCCAGACCCGATCAAGGTCGATCGCGACTATGTCGTGATGCTCAGCGAATGGACGGATGAAAACCCGGAAATGGTGTTCGCGAAGCTCAAGAAGATGAGCGACGTCTATAACTTTCAGATGCCGACGGTGGGCGACTTTGCCCGAGATGTGTCCGAAATGGGGCTGTCCGAGGCCTTGGCTAAGCGCGCGATGTGGAACCAGATGCGAATGAATCCGACCGATTTGGCCGATGTTTCGGGAGCCACTTTTACCTACCTGATCAACGGCACGCCCGCAGATAAAAATTGGACAGCGATCGCTAAAGCCGGGGAGCGCGTGCGGTTGCGCTTTATCAACGGCTCGGCGACCAGCAACTTTGACGTCCGAATTCCCGGCGTGAAGATGACGGTGGTATCGGCTGATGGGCAGGATGTCGAACCGGTACCGGTGGATGAAATCCGCATTGCCGTCGCCGAGACTTACGACGTAGTGGTGCAGATGCCGGACGATAAGGCGCACACCATCTTTGCTCAGTCGATCGATCGCAGCGGCTACGCCAGGGCGACACTTGCACCGGAAGTCGGGATGGAAGCCGACGTGCCCAAGCTCGATCCGAAGACCTGGCTCACCATGGCCGATATGGGCATGGGCGACATGGCGGACATGGATATGGGCAGCATGGAAATGGGGGCCATGAAGATGGATCAGAAACCATCCATGGCCATGGATCGCATGGGGATGGAGTCCATGGGTGGCGCACCCACGATGCAACCAATGACGCCGGAGGCGGGCATGGGCGCCATGGGGGGCATGGGGGGGCATGACATGTCGACCATGTCCGGGCCAGCGAAGGACGCCCATGCCGGAATGGCCGGCATGGACCACGGCAAGTCCGACGCGAAGCCGGGGATGCAGAAAACCGGTGGCGAGATGGGGCATGACATGGGCAAGATGGGCAATATGCCT
The DNA here is from genome assembly GCF_900249755.1 of Cupriavidus taiwanensis. Taxonomy (NCBI): domain Bacteria; kingdom Pseudomonadati; phylum Pseudomonadota; class Betaproteobacteria; order Burkholderiales; family Burkholderiaceae; genus Cupriavidus; species Cupriavidus taiwanensis. The sequence continues at coordinate 60,715 of NZ_LT976855.1, read as the reverse complement.
GGCATGGGGCCACAGGTCGACATGCGCTCGATGAACCCTTCCCGCTCGCTGTCGGATCCGGGGCCAAGACTGCGCAACAACGGCAGGCGAGTGTTGACCTACGCGGACCTTAAAACGCTCGGCCCGGTGATCGACAAGCGCCCGCCCAGCCGGGAGTTGGAACTGCACTTGACCGGCAATATGCGCCGTTTCATCTGGGGCCTCGACGGCAAGAAGTTTTCCCAAGCCGAACCGATCCGGCTCTACTACGGGGAGCGCCTGCGCATCACGCTGATCAACGACACCATGATGAACCACCCGATGCACCTGCACGGGATGTTCAGCGAGCTGGAAAATCACGAAGGCCAGGCGCTGGTCAGAAAGCACACGATCAACGTCCAGCCGTCCAAACAAGTCAGCTTCCTGGTGACGGCCGATGCGCCGGGACAATGGGCCTTTCATTGTCACTTGCTTTACCACATGGAAGCCGGCATGTTCCGCAAGGTCGTGGTCGCATGAGCGGGTTGAACCTCGCCAACGCCAGGGAGATTGACGTGCCCAACCACCGTCTCATCCTTCTCGCAAGCCTGGCTCTCTTGGCCAGCGTGCAGTGCCACAGCGTGGCGGCGCAGACGATGGCGCCGATGCCAAGTATGACACACGATACGCCGATGCCAGGCATGGCGCACGATGCCCCGATGCCACCAAAGACCGCAGCTCCAGCCGGGAAGCCAGCGCCAAGCCATCCCGCAGTCAGTCCGACAGAATCTGCCTCAGTGCCCGGCGGCGCGAATGCGATCATCCAGGTGAATGAGGCCCCGGTGCCGATGGCAGATCCGAACCGAGGCATTCCCATGCCTGGGGATACGATGGCCGATAACGATATCTACTATCAGGTGCTATTCGATCGCCTCGAGTACGTCAAGGCACCCGGCGGCTCTGGACTGGCCTGGGACATGCTCGCCTGGGTAGGACGGGATCTGAACCGGTTATGGGTCAAGTCGGAAGGCACGCGTCTGTATGGCAACACAGAGGATGCCAGAGCTGAGGCACTGTGGGGACACGCCTTTGCGCCGTTCTGGGATTGGCAACTGGGCGTGCGCCAGGATTTCGGCAATGGGCCGCCGCGGACCTGGGGCGCCTTTGGCGTGCAAGGCCTGGCGCCTTATTGGTTTGATATCGAAGCCACGGCTTATCTGGGGTCGTCGGGACGCGCTGCCGCCCGAGTGCGGGCTACCTACGATATTCGCTTCACCCAACGTCTGCTGTTGACGCCGGAGTTCGAGGCGAACGCCTATAGCAAGGCAGATGAGGCGCGAGGCATTGGCAGCGGCGTGTCCGAGTTCAAGCTTGGCTTGCGACTGCGATACGAGATCCGTCGCCAGTTCGCCCCCTACCTAGGCGTGGTGTGGGGCAAGAAGCTGGGCAATACCGCGGATTTTGCGCGTGCTGCCGGAGAGCGGACCACCGACAAGCAAATCGTTGCCGGCGTGCGAATCTGGTTCTGAACCCATTTGAGACGCCGGCCAGGTTCAAGCCCGCTGCTGGTTAACCGCCAACTTACTGTGCGATTACATTTCGTATCACGCCTGCGAAGGCCGCGCGCGGGAAAATAGAATGGTCATTATGACGCACGTGCAAGCAGCCATAGGGGGGCCCCGTTTGATGGGGCATTAGTCTGCGTCCTCTCCGCGTGCCATGCTGGCGCGCGTGGCACACGTCGCCGGCCAACTCAGGAAAGGACCCATGAAAGCCGGAAAGCTGCTGGTCCTGCTCGGTGGCGCGGCAATGGGCATCGCGCCCGGTGCGATTGGCGCCATTCAAATCGGCTGGGAGCCCAGGCAAGAGCTCAGCAGTAACTGGTGGCTGCAGTGCGGTGGCGTGCCGGCTCCTGCCGCGCCCGCGATGTGGCCTGCCGTGGACCATGAATGGGAAAGCAGGTCGCTGGACTGTACAGCGCAGCGGGACAAGGAAACCCCGCAGTATGCGCTTGCCGTGAACCCCCGGCACCGCTTATTCAAGCACGGCAACGGCGCCGCGGCGCCATCGAATACTGCCAAATCTAAGCCGTCGCGAGAGGCGAAGCGACAAAACCGTGACTGCGGCCAGCCCCGACCGGCGCCACCGCAATAGTCTAGACGTTCCCCCTTTTTCGGTACGCGCTTTCCGCGTGTGCCAACGCAGTCTCAACCTGTGCCACCGAGCCAAAGGAGATCTCGAAGATGAAAAGCAAACTTGTCGTTGCAAGCCTGATTGCCGCGGTATCGCTTACTGCCGCCGCGACCGATTTGAGCACGGTCGTGAAAACCTATGAGCTCAAAGACGGATCAAAAGTCCACGTTTTCAAAGACGGCAAGATGGGCATGGAGAACAAGTACGGCAAGTCCGTCAGCATGCCAGAAGGCAAGGTCATGGAGACCAAAGACGGTAGCAAGATCCTGATGAAGGGCAATGAGGTGTTCCGTCTGGACGACGCCCTCATCAAAGGTCACCGCGAAGGCGGCTAAGCGGGCGACCTGACACGGGCTCTGAGCAAGCGGGCGCCGTGCAGTGCCCTTGCTCGGAGCCCGTCCGGGCCGCTTGCCATGCTCAGCGTCACCCACGCGGCCCGAGCGATGAGCGAGCGCTGCATTATTTCTCAGCGTACACGGACACGCTAAGCGACCGAGAGGCCTGCAGTGTCAGGGCATGGCGACCATGAGCAGGGATGCGCAGCGATACCGGGCGCGTTCCGGGCATCGCGTGTCCGGCGTCATCCTGGGAAATCACTACGGTGACCTCGGCTGGCTCGTTGCGGGGATTGTCCAAAACCAGCACACACCCCTCCCCCGCACCAAGTGTTCGGCGCCAGGTCGCGTTGACCCGCGCCCCGACGTCGATCAGCCACTCCGTAGGGCGCGGCTCGGCCAGGCCACCGGGCACGAAAGCGGCAGGACCCCGATCAAGATCCAAAATGGGGGCGTGCGCCAACGCAGAAGCGCTAAGACTAACAAGCAACGCCGATAAGCCGGTTCGGATCAGATTCAATCGAAGTCTCCCTAAAAAAGAACTGGACGCAGGCTGTCTTCGTGGGATCTGACGGCCAGCATCATGACGCGGCATGCCACCTGGCACCTGGAAAGAACGGGGCGCTCCTGTTGACCCAAGGCGGCAACGCGATTGATTCTAGGGCGGCCGGTCTGTCACAGAGATTACGAGAACATGACAAGACATCATCCCGCCATCGCGCACTCTCCTGTCGTCTACTTCCCATTAGCCCAGCGCGAGCGCATGCCTGCTAACTCCGTGGGAATGGGCGACCGCTGCGCGCTGCACAAGTTGCATCCGCCCCAACAATGTAACCGGCTTGCAATGTCGCAGTAAGCTTGGTCTCACTAGACTTCAGTGCCTATCGAATACCAATAACGTGGCGAACTGGAGACGCTATGAAAAGAAGAAAGATGACCGCCGCTGGCATGCTGCTGGGGTCGCTGTCATTGGGGGCTTATGCGCAGACGAGTGTCACGCTATACGGCGTCGCCGATGTCGGCATCGAATATTTATCGAATGTGCCATCGTCGAGCGGCGGCACCAACCAGGTGCGCATGTCGGCCGGCAATATGTCGACCTCGCGTTGGGGCTTGCGGGGTACGGAAGATCTCGGCGGTGGCCTCAAAGCGGTGTTCGAACTGGAGAGCGGCTTCGCCCTTGATACCGCGCAGTCGAGTAGCGCCGGCCGGTTATTTGACCGGGGCGCACTGGTCGGGCTGTCCAGCCCATATGGTCAGCTGACCCTTGGTCGCCAGACCACGGTGCTATACGACACCGCCATTCAGTTTGATCCGATGGGTTTCGCGCCGCGATACTCGCTTTTCAAGAGCGACGATACCATTGCCGGTCGCGCGGACAATTCCGTCAAGTACAAGGGCACGTTTGGCGGCGTGACCGCCATGGCACTGTACAGCTTCGGCCGCACTGGCGGCGGCGAAGTCCCCGGCGAGCTGAAGGTGGACCGGGAGATGAGTGCGGGTCTGGTGTATTCGACTGGACCGCTTTCCCTGGGCGCCCTGTACGACGAGTACCAGGGGTCAACCGTTGCATCGCAGGGGCAAAAGGACCGGCGCGCGTTAGTGGGGATCAGCTATGGGATCGGACCAGCAAAGCTGTATGCCGGATATCGTTGGCTCAACGGAAATATCTCGAGCGCGGTAAGCGCAATGCGCTCCAACTTGTATTGGGCAGGCCTGCGTTATCAGCTGACCTCGGCGCTGTCGCTCACCGGCGCAGCGTACTATACCGATGTGCGGGGTTCCGGCGCCGATCCGCTGATGTTCGTGGCCTCGACCGATTACGCGTTTTCCAAACGCACCGACATGTACTTCAATGTCGGCTATGTCCGTAACAAAGGTGGCTCACAGTTGGGCTTGAACGGCTTTAACGCCAGCAGTGGCGCGCCGGTCAATGTCGTGCCGGGCGACAACCAGACCGGTGTCGTGCTGGGTCTACGCCATAAGTTTTAAGCAAAGCCGCCTGAATACCTGTTGATCCGGCACACAAATAGGGGACGTTCTCGAGAGGGTTAGTCAGATGATGCATGACAAAATCGACTCGAGGACGCTGTCGGTCGACGCGTTGAACGAGCGGCGACGGCGAGCGGTGAGAATGCGGCTTCAAGGCGTGAGCGTGAACGAGGCGGCGGCGCAGTGCGAGCTGACGCGCGCGACGGTGAGTGCGGCATTCAAGGCGTATGAAGCGGGCGGCTGGAAGGCGGTGGACACTACGCGGCCGGGACGACCCCGCGGCATTGGACGCACGCTGACGGCCGAGCAGGAGAGTGAAGTGCTGCGCCTGATTCGCGACCGTACGCCCGATCAGATGAAGATGGGGTACCCGCTGTGGCAGCGCCAGGCGGTGGCAAAACTGATCCGCGATCGCTACGGCATCGAACTCGCTGCACGCACCCTAGGTCTTTACCACGAACGCTGGGGCTTCACGCCGCAGAGGCCGATCCAGAAGGCCTACGAGCCGCCAGCGGCAGTGAAGAAGTGGCTCGATGAGGAGTATCCGGTCATTTTAGCGAGCGCCAAGGCAGAAGGCGCCGAGATCCATTGGGGCGATGAGACCGGCTTGCGCAGCAACGACGTACGCATGCGCGGCCATGCTGCGCAAGGCCAGGCGGCGGTGGTACGGGCGAACAACGAGTGCCATGGCTTGTCGGTCATCTCCAGCGTTACCAACCAGGGAACGATGCGCTGGAAGATATTCGACGGCGCGCTCAATTCCGACATCCTGATCAAGTTCGTGAAACGGCTGGTCAAGGGTATTAAGCGCAAGGTCTACCTGATCCTGGACAATCTGCGCGTGCATCACAGCAAGCCCGTAAAGGCGTGGTTGGCCGAGCACAAGCACGAAATCGAAGTCTTCTACCGGCCAAGCTACAGACCCGAACTCAACCCCGGACGAGAGGGCCTTCGCCGACCTCAAGCCGGCCGTCACAACGCTGGCGCCGGCGCGCACCAAGCTGCAACTGGTCAAGGCGACGTCCATGTACCTGTGAAGGTGTCAACGACAGCCCGAGCGGACCAAAAGCGAGTTTCGAGCCCAAACCGCTTCGTGATGCCGCATGAGATTCTAGATACAATGCCGGATCAATAGGTTGAACGGTCCTTTTACCGAAGGACCACTAGCCACGGCGCCGCAACGCCGTGGCTATTTTTATGCGGCGACGCGCTGGAGGCCAACCGTCTAGCTCCGGGCGGCGTTTCGCTGGCGGGGAAACGTCAAAATGAAGCGCGTAGTGCCTTCCGACGATTCCGCCGAAATCTGGCCCCCGTGCGCAAACATGATGGCTTGCGTGATGGAGAGACCCAGTCCCACGCTTTCGGACTCCGCACGGGTCCTTGATTTGTCGGCACGGAAAAAGCGGTCGAATAGCGATGGCAGCAACTCGGGACTGATTTCCTCGCCCTCATTCTCGACTACGATCGACGTGCTGCCGCCCTGCTCGCGCGTCTCGACCCGGATCTCTTTGCCGGACGGCGTATAGCGTAGAGCGTTCGAGAGCAGATTGCTGAGCGCTCGGCGTAACATCAGACGGTCGCCGGTAATTTTCGCCTGCCCATCAAGCCGTAGATTGACGCCCTTGTCCTCTGCCAGCGCGTCGTAGAATTCGAACAGCGCCTGTACTTCATCAGCCACGTTGATCGCTTCCTCATTCGGCAGTGTGATGCCGTGCTCCATCTTGGCCAAGTACAGCATATCGGACACCATGCGCCCAAGCCGCTGCAATTCCTCGGCATTCGAGGCCAGGACCTCTCGATATTTGGCGGCATCTCGCGGCTGCGATAGCACGACATGCGTCTGCGTCATCAGGTTGGTGATGGGCGTGCGCAGCTCATGCGCCAAATCGGAGGAGAATTCCGAGAGCCGCCGAAAATCATCCTGCAGTCGCTCCAGCATCGCGTTTAACGTGATCGCCAGATCTGCCATCTCGACCGGCACGGCTTCGACCGGCATGCGCGCATCCAGTTTGTTCGCGGTGACGCCCTTGGCGCGTGAGGCCATCATGCGCAGGGGTGCGAGCCCGCGTCGCGCCGCCCACCAACCAAAGAGACCGCTGGCGAGCACCGCCAATGTGGTATAGAAGGCCAGCGAACGACGAAATGCATGCATGAAGTGCGCGTGGATTTCCGTGTCCATGCCGACCACGACGCGCAAAGGTGCAATGCGCGGGTCAGCCGCACCAACCTGCGCGCGCATGCCGCGATACTCCTGCTCGCCTTGCTGCCAGACGAAGGTATTGTCACGCGCCAATTCGCGCGGAATCGCCTCGAAAGCAATCGCAAAATCGAAGTCCTTGGTCGCATACAGCTTGTGGCCTTGTGCGGTCTGCACCTGCGCGACGAAGCCAGGATGGTGATCGACCATTTCCCGAAGCCGCTGGGGCAAGCGCTCGGCCGGCGTTTCCTGCGCGATCTTTTCGATCAGGCGAATATTGTCGCCGAGCACCACATAATCCTCGGTGGCGAAGTGGCGGTCCATCGCCAGCCAGATGAGAACGCCCAAGCCCAGCAGCACCACGGCAGAGCAGAGCGAAAACAGGATGGTCAGACGCATCGTCAGGGACAGGCGATGCGTCATGCCTGCTCCTCCGGCGCTTCCAGCACGTAGCCCATGCCGCGCACGGTCTGAATCAGCTTAATATCAAAGTCATCGTCGATCTTCGCCCGCAAGCGGCGAATGGCCACATCGATCACGTTGCTATCGCTGTCAAAGTTCATGTCCCAGACCTGGGAGGCAATCAACGAGCGTGGCAGCACCTCGCCGCGCCGGCGAGCGAGCAACTCCAGCAGCGCAAACTCCTTGCTGGTCAGCGTGATGCGGCGCCCGGCCCGCGACGCCCGGCGCCTGCCCAAATCCAGCACCAGATCGCCCACCTGAATGCGGTCCATCGCTAGCTGTACAGTACCGCGCCGCAATAGCGTACGTACGCGCGCCAGTAGTTCCGAGAACGCGAATGGCTTGACCAGATAGTCGTCAGCGCCCAACTCCAACCCCCTGACCCGATCGGCCACGCTGTCGCGGGCGGTCAGAAATAACACCGGAACCGGGTTGTCCGCGGCGCGGATCGTCTGCAAAATACGCCAGCCATCGAGATCGGGTAGCATGACGTCGAGGATAATCAGGTCGTACGCTTCGTTAAGCGCCAAGTGCTGTCCGTCCAGCCCGTTGGCGACCAAGTCGACCACGAATCCTGCCTCGGTCAGCCCCTGGCGCAGGTACTCGCCGGTCTTGGATTCATCTTCTACCACCAGCAGCTTCATCTTCGTGCCCTCCCCCTCGTCTTTCGGATTATGTGCCCGCCTGTTGGACCGGCTCTAATACGGGGTAGTCTACCGAGACGCTCTGTGGGTAACCCAGACCTTACCGGAATGTAATGTTTGGGTAAGTTGACGGTAGCCTCGCTGTCGTTACTCTCTTGCTGCCGCCTTCCGACGCGGCCATTCAAGCAAAAAGGACTATTTCATGCGACGTGATCGACCGTCTGGCCTTGTGCTGCCTAATCTGCCGCGCCGCCGTTTTGTACAGGGTCTGGCCGCCGGTGGCGTGATGGCGGGGCTGTCTGGCTTGGGCGGTGCGGCCTGGGCTCAGCCGTCAGGCCGACCGGCAGATGTCTTATCCGGCACAGCACCAGTGCTGCGCGGGACCGACTTCGACCTCGTGATCGGCGAGTCGGTGGTCAACTTCACCGGGACGCCACGCGTCGCGACCACCATCAATGGCATGTTGCCGGGGCCGACGCTGCGCTGGCGTCAAGGCGAAACGGTGACGATTCGGGTCACGAACCGGTTGCGCGAGCACACGTCGATTCATTGGCACGGGATCATTCTGCCGTTCGAGATGGACGGCGTGCCGGGGATCAGCTTTGCGGGCATTGCGCCGGGCGAGACCTTCACCTACCGCTTCAAGGTCGACCAGATTGGTAGCTATTGGTATCACTCGCATTCGGGCTTCCAGGAGATGACCGGCGTGTATGGCGGCATTGTCATCGATCCAGCCACCGGCGTGGATGGCGTGCGAGCCGATCGCGATTATACCGTGCTGCTCTCGGATTGGACCGACGAAGATCCGATGCGCGTGCTCTCGAAACTGAAGGTTCAGAGCGACTACTACAACTATAACCAGCCGACGGTTATCGATTTTTTCCGCGACGTCTCCAGTGAAGGGATGAAGAGCGCGCTCGCTAAGCGCAAGATGTGGAACGAGATGCGGATGAGCCCGACCGATCTGGCGGATCTCTCGGGCGCCACGCTGACTTACTTGATGAACGGCGTCACACCGGCCGGCAACTGGACCGGCGTGTTTAAGCCGGGCGAGAAGGTTCGTCTGCGGTTTATCAACGGCGCAGGCAACACGTTCTACGATGTGCGCATTCCCGGCCTCAAGCTTAAGGTCATCCAAGTCGATGGACAGAACATCGAACCGGTAACCGTCGATGAGTTCCGCTTCGGCCCGGGCGAGACCTGTGACGTGCTGGTCGAGCCGCGCGACGAGGCCTATACCATTTTCTCGCAGTCGATGGATCGCACCGGCTATGCCCGCGGCACCCTGGCAACTCGAGCCGGGCTGGCGGCACCGGTGCCCGCCGTGGATAAGCCGCAGTGGCTCACCATGGCCGACATGATGGGCAGTATGGGAGGCATGGGCGGCATGGATCACAGCGCCATGGGCGGAATGAGCCATGGCGGCATGGCCATGCAAGGCATGGACCACGGCTCGATGGGCATGCAAGGCATGAACCATGGCGCTATGGCCATGGATCACAGCCAGCATGCCATGGGTAGCATGTCGGGGGGCATGGCGACCGATGCGTCGCTGAAGGTGCCCAGCACCAAGGCGCGCCACGCCAAGACCGAGTATGGCGCCACCACCGATATGCGCGTTGACATGGCGCGCACCAACTTGGACGACCCGGGCATCGGTTTGCGCGACACCGGGCGCCGCGTCCTGACACTGGCCGATCAGCACACCATTGGCGGTCCGTTGGACAAACGCGGTCCCGGGCGCGAAGTGGAACTGCACTTGACCGGTAATATGGAGCGTTACTCGTGGTCCATCGACGGGGTGGAGTTCGGAAATTCGACGCCGGTGCACTTTAAGTATGGCGAGCGGCTGCGCGTCATTTTGCACAACGACACCATGATGACGCACCCAATGCACATGCATGGCATGTGGAGCGAACTCGAATCGCCGGATGGCGCCTTCCTCGCGCGTCGACACACGATCGCGGTGCAACCGGCGCAACGCATCAGCTTCCTCGTCACCGCCGACGCCTTGGGCCGGTGGGCCTGGCATTGCCACCTGATGTTGCACATGGACGCCGGGATGTTCCGCGAAGTGGTGGTGGCCTGACCCTAACCGATATGCACATGGAAAAACCAACAAGAACAGTACTTGCCGCCGTGCTTGCTTCCGCTGGCATGAGCGCAGCTTGGGCCCAGCACGCCCACACCGAAGCGGTTCCAACGCAAACTTCGTCGCCCGCCGTCGCGGAAAAGGCGAAGTCCATTCCGAAAGCAAAGTCTTCGGGCAAGGTTGGCGGCACCGCTGCCACCGACGGCCAGATGCAAGGCATGGACTCGATGCAGGGCATGGACCACAGCCAGATGCAAGGCATGG
>NZ_LT976855.1:0-49994 GCF_900249755.1 Cupriavidus taiwanensis | reverse complement strand
TGCAGGGCATGGACCACAGCCAGATGCAGGGCATGGGTTCGATGCAGGGCATGGACCACAGCCAGATGCAGGGCATGGGTTCGATGCAGGGCATGGACCACAGCCAGATGCAGGGCATGGGTTCGATGCAGGGCATGGACCACAGCCAGATGCAAGGCACGGGTTCGATGCAAGGCATGGATCATGGCGACATGCAGATGCAAGGGGGGAGCGCGCCCGCGGATGCGCGCGACCCGCACGGTTACTCAGGGGGCTATCAGCTCGGCGTGGGTCAATACGCCATTGGTCCGCACCGTTCGCTGCACATGGCAGACGAACACCTATTTGCCTCGGTACTCGTTGACCGGCTGGAATGGGTCAAGGGAAATGAGAGCAATGCCGCTGCCTATGAGGCGCAAGCGTGGATTGGCAGCAGCTTTAACCGCCTCGTGATCAAGGCCGAAGGCGAATCCGAGAGGCGCAAGATCCACGAGGCGCGGACCGAATTGCTGTGGGGTCATGCCATTGCCACCTATTGGGACACGCAGCTGGGTATCCGCAACGATGCCGGCTATGGCCGGCCAACCCGAAACTGGCTGGCCTTCGGTATCCAGGGCCTGGCGCCATACTGGTTCGAGGTCGACGCTACTGGCTATATCGGCACCGAAGGTCGCACTGCGCTGCGCCTGTCAGCCGAGTATGAATTGCTAATTACCCAGCGCCTGATCCTGCAACCCCGAATCGAGGCCAATCTTTATGGCAAGAACGATCCCGAGGTCGGCGTGGGCAGCGGGCTTTCCAGCGGTGCCGTGGGTCTGCGCCTGCGCTATGAGTTCAGCCGTCAGTTCGCTCCCTATATCGGCATTGAACGGTACCAAACCTTTGGCAATACCGCCGACATGGTTCGCACCGCCGGCGGCCGAAGTGGCGAAACCCGTTTTGTAGCGGGTGTTCGCATGTGGTTCTAACCACGTATTTCAATCCACACTCATATTTGGAGTTCACCATGCAAGCGCCCCGCTTCACCATTCGTGCCGCTCTGGCAGCCGCCGCTGTGCTGGCTAGTACTGCAGCCTTCGCCCATCCAAAGCTGGTATCGTCCATGCCCGCCGACAAGGCCGAGGTGGCGGCGCCGCAGAAGATCGAGCTGAAGTTTTCAGAGAACCTCGCGACCCAATTCTCCGGGGCCAGCCTCGTCATGACCAGCATGCCCGGCATGGCCAACCATGCGCCGATGAAAATTGCCGCCAAGGTTGCCGGCAGCGACGACCCCAAGACCATGGTGATCACCCCGGCCCAGACGCTGGCGCCTGGCAGCTACCGCGTCGATTGGCGTGCAGTGTCGTCCGACACGCACCCGATTAATGGCAACATCGCGTTCACCGTGAAGTGATCCGCCGATGGACTGGGCAACTGTTGCAGTGCGTTTCGCACTCTATTTCGACCTGACTGCACTGTTTGGTCTGCCGCTGTTTGGCTTGTACGCACTGCGCCGTGAGGAAATGGCGTCGCCAACGGGTGCGCGCTTTTTGACGCTTGGCGCGGCGGTCGCGGCCCTGGGCATCGTCCTGTCGCTGGCCAATATCACCATCATGGCCAAGGGCATGACCGGTGCCGCATCCTACGCCGAACTGCAAGGCCATGTCTTCGAAATGATTGTGACAGGCACCGCGTTTGGCGCGGCCTGGGTCGTGCGACTCGTTGCCCTGGTCCTCTGCGTGCTGGTCGCGTTGTTTGTCCGCAAACGGCCAGAACTTCAATTCTGGGTTCTGGCTGCAGCGGGCGGCGTCGCGCTGTCCACGCTTGCCTGGGGCGGCCATGGCGCCATGGATGATGGCATTCGACGCTACATTCACCTTGCCTCGGATATCGCGCATCTAATGGCCGCCGGCGCATGGGTCGGCGCTCTGCTCGCGTTCGTGTTGTTGTCGCATCCCTCTGCCACACCTGCCAAGGTTGCCCTACTGAGCCGCACCTCAAACGGCTTCGCTCAGGTGGGTATGATCGTTGTCGCAACCTTGGTCATTACCGGCGCAGTGAACTATTGGTTGATTGTCGGTCCGGTCTTGCCAGAACTGTCGCTGAACTCATACGGTGGACTGCTGGCGTCCAAGCTGGCGCTGTTCGGTACCATGCTCGCCCTTGCCGCGGCTAACCGTTTTCATCTGAGCCCGCGCCTGGAGCATGCCCTACGGACGGGCGACCATGCCGTCGCCGTTCGTACCTTGCGGCGCAGCCTGATGTTCGAGACCAGTGCGGCAACGCTCATTCTAGCTCTTGTCGCCTCGCTCGGCATCCTATCCCCCGCGGGCATGTAGCCACGTTTTCACGAACCGCGCAGCAAGGCTGCGCTTGTCTTGCTCTCAAACAACCGCCAAGGAGATGCCATGAAGACGCTCAAGTCGTTGCTGCTGGTGTTGGGGCTGTCGCCGATGCTGGTGTGGGCTGCCGGCAGCATGGAGGGCCATGCGAGCCCAGCTAGCGCCAGTAAGTCCGCTGCCGGTCAGCCGGGCAAGCCGGCCAAGGTCTCACGCACGGTTAACGTGACCATGAGCGACACGATGCGGTTCGCGCCCGACTCGATTCAGGTCAAGCGCGGTGAAACCGTGCGTTTTGTCGTGCGGAATGTCGGCAAAGTGGAGCACGAAATGGTGATCGGTACCGCCGCTGAGTTGAAAGAGCACGCGCAGATGATGCGCAGCATGCCTGATGCTAAGCACTCTATCCCGAACCAGATTATGCTCGCACCTGGCAAACAAGGCACACTGGTGTGGCAGTTCGACGGTCCTGGGACCGTCGACTTCGCTTGTCTGGTGCCGGGCCATTTCGAAGCCGGCATGGTCGGCAAGGTGGCCGTCAAGTAAAAAGCGCGACGACGGGTGCGTCCGGCGGCGAACAAAACGGCGCACCGATGCTGAGGGTTCGACAGCGTAGGTTGGGTCATGGTGCCGCCGTGGCGGACCCGTTTTCTTGCGCGTGATCCTCCCCACTTGGAAGCGTTGACTTGTGGGGCATGACGTGGACCACATTGTTACCTGTCCAGAATGTAACGTTTGGGCAACGTTATCGTTGGAATGCCCTGATTAGACTAGATCGTGCGGCAACTCGCGTTTGGGTGCCGGTAGCCTTGCCAGTTGCCCACAGATCAGCGCAGCACCAAGCTGCGTGCGTCCTTGGCGCGGGTGGAAGTCGGGTTGTCGCAAAGGCGGGTCCGTTAGACCTTGCCGCACATCGACAGGGAGTCTCATTATGACTACCACGCAGGCTTTACGGATCGCACTGGCACTCTCTGCCTTCGGCATGGCGTCGGCGTGTGCGCCTTTGCCACCTGCTAGGGCCGATTTGTATGGTACCGTCGCTGCCGTCGAGACGGCGACTCGGTCGATCACGCTGCGGCCAGGTGCGCGATACGTTAATGTCACCTCTGGAGAAACCGTTGCTTTCCGGGGCGCCAACCGCACGGTGGCTTGGACCTTTATGACCACAAGTAGTGGACGATCGGCAGTTGCGCTGAACTTCCTTTTGCCGGATCTGCCGGAAGCCAAAGGCATCACGGCCATCATCGCGCCAAGCCCGCTCTATCGGGGCAGCTCATGACGTATTGGTTGCTTACTGGACGCTGTGCCAGACGACCACTTCGACAGCCCTCCCCCACGCCGCATCCGGACCAGTAGGCGGTGGAACGTCCGCCTTGGTCCGCTGACTTGGCGCTTGCAGACCCGAGGGGCACCGCCGGGTCTAGCCATATCGCGGCATACTGCGCAACGCGCAACGCATAGCCTTCAGTGCGCAAGTGCGTTTGCAGACCAGCCTAATGCAATTTAGCGAGAGCATGCAAAAAGTCACTGCCCCGCGGCGTGATGTGCAGACGATCGCCGTAAGCCAATTTTTCCAGATGCACCAGCTGCCGCTCAATCAATGCCTCGATCGACGCGTGATCGAGGTCGGCGAGATTGGGGGCTGCGTCGTCGATCAGCATAAGGGTGGCCACTTCATGTGGTGTCAGCATCGTAGTCTCCAGGACCCCTAGAAGTGAATCGGCGGATGGTTCCGCTCTCGTGGCGACGCGTTTCAGCATTCATTCAATGACCGCCGTGCAGACACGTCAAGGTAAATCACCGGCGCTGGGTCTACCATATGGCAATGCTCGACTTTCCATAACGGCTATGAGACTCGTCTTTCACCGGCGAGGCCATCCAGACCAGCCCCTGCATGGCATGCGCTACTACTCGATCATTGGGGCGGCGCTGGTCGTGCTTGGGCTTTTGTATCTCTTCTGGACGACGTAAGGGGATTAGTGCGGCGCAGCGTTCGCCGATCTTCGCCCACGACGAGTCATCGGCGTAGCGGCACGCGTGTTCGAGCCGTTTCGACGGCGCGCGACCGCTGCTCGCATACAGCTGTGTGCCACGCGCGAGCGGGCAGGCAGGCAAGAGACAGAAATTACCAGGCGCGATCCAAGCGCCTGAATACCAGCAAGCCGGCCGCTCAACGCGACATGTTCGTCAGCTGTGGCGTACACACCGCGACAGCTCGTGCAGGGTCACTGCAGCAGCCCAGGCTAGGCTCGAAACGGACGTAGGCGCCATCGCTGACCGGAGCGCCTGCTTGCGGTGTTTGCTTGGGTCGCTACTTCGGGCTCGCATACTGCGCGGTCGCTTCGCGCTGCGCTACTGCCATTTTCTCAGGCCAAGTGCTCTTGATGTACGCGAGCACGGCAATGATGTCGTCATCCGACATCGACTGGCCGAAGGCTGGCATGTCACTGACATAGCCTCTCGGCGCGGTCACGCCGGCAACGAGCCCGTTCTTGGTGATGGCAAACAGCACCGCGTCCGCATGGTGCCAGGTATGACCCGATGCATCATGCGGGGGCGCCGGCATCCGGCCATTTGCGAGCCGCTCGCGCCAGTTAGGCTGGCCTTCGAGCTTGACGCCATGGCACGACGCGCAGGCCTGTGCGTACAGCTGCCTGCCGCGACCGAGCTGCGCGGCATCCGTGGCATCGATGCGCAGTTGGCGCCCTTCCCTGAGCGTCTGCGGTCCACCGGAGGGTGGCTCCAGATAGCGTTTCGCCTTGAGCGCGACCCCGGTGGCCGCCGCGGCGGCCACCACCAACACGCAGGCCACGATCCAGCGCGACTGAGTTGACTCTTCCATGTCCTTTGTCTGGCAGTTCTGAAGTTCTGGCAACGCTTACCCGCGCAGCCCCGCTGCAGTCCTAGTCTTTCGAGAATGGCTTGCCGCTAAAATCCACTGTCACAAGCTTTCCGTCCATCTGCCCCATGCCTGGCGAGTTTGCCGGCATGCCGGGCACTGCGACCCCTTTCAAGGTCGGCTTCGCAGCGAGCTTGCGCACCGCTGCTGCCGGCACGTGCCCCTCCACCACCTGCGCGCTGCCATCGATCACCGCGGTATGGCAGGAGCCGAACTGGGTCGGGACGCCGAGCCTGGCTTTGACCGCCGTCATGTCGGACGAATCAATGACCTTGGTCTGGATGCCGGCCTGGTTCACGTGTTTGACCCATTCTGCACAGCAGCCACAACTGGGATCCTTGTACACCGTTAGCGTCGGCGAGGCCGCTTGCGCGCCGGTGGCGGCCGCGAGCAATGCGGCAGTGGCCAAGAAATACTTCATGGATTCTCCGAAAAACATCATGTCAATAGACAAGTCAGCACCGGTCGAGTGCCTCATCGCCAGCTTAAATCTCTGCCTGCCGCAGGCGTAGCGCATTGGAGATCACCGAGGCCGAGCTCAGGCTCATTGCCAACGCGGCAATCATAGGCGAAAGCAGCAAACCGGTGAACGGGTACAGCACCCCTGCCGCTAACGGTACCCCGAGCGCGTTATAGATAAACGCGAAGCCAAGGTTTTGTTTCATGTTGCGAATGGTTGCCTCGGATAGCTCGCGTGCGCGCGCAATGCCACGCAGGTCGCCTTTGACCAGCGTCACCTGAGCACTGTTCATCGCCACATCGGTGCCCGTGCCCATGGCGATGCCCACATCCGACTTGGCCAGCGCCGGGGCATCATTGATGCCGTCACCGGCCATGGCGACCACCGCCCCGCTTTGCTGCAGTTGGCTCACCAGCTGAAGCTTGTCCGCAGGCTTCACTTCGCCGTGGAACTCCGCAATGTCCAGCCTTGCGGCCACCGCCTTTGCCGTGGCCACGCCGTCGCCGGTGGCCATGACCACGCGGATGCCCTCGGCCTTCAGGGCCGCCAGCGCTTCGGGCGTTGAGCCTTTGACGGGATCCGACACCGCCAGCAGCCCGGCCAGACGGCCATCGACGCCAAGATACATAACGCTCGCGCCTTGTACGCGCAGCGTATCGGCTTGGGCGCGCAGCGCCTCGGTGTCGATGCCGTCGGCTTGCATCAGCGCCGTGTTCCCAATGGCGAGTGTCTTCCCACCGACCGTACCGCGCACACCGATGCCCGTGCTCGATTCAAAGTCCTGTGGCTTCTCCAGCGCCAAGCCACGAATGCGGGCCGCCTCCACCAGCGCCGCGGCCAGCGGATGTTCGCTGCCCTGGTCCAGGCTCGCCGCCAGCCGCAGGACCTCGTCGTCGGCATAGCCATTGGCGCCAATTGCACGCTCGAAGGCTGGCCGCCCCTCGGTCAGCGTACCGGTCTTGTCGACGATCAGGGTGTCGACCTTGCGCAGGTTCTCGATCGCGGCGGCATCGCGGAACAGCACGCCGTTGGTGGCGCCCTTGCCGCTGGCAACCATGATCGACATCGGCGTGGCCAGCCCCAATGCACAGGGACAGGCGATAATCAAGACCGCAACTGCATTGATCAGACCGAACACCCAACTCGGCGGTGGACCGAACAGGCCCCAGGCAAAGAACGTCACCACGGCGACGCCGATGACGCCGAGCACGAACACGCCCGCGACCTTATCGGCCATGCGTTGCATCGGCGCCTTTGAGCGCTGCGCCTGCGCCACCATCTGCACGATCTGGGAGAGCACCGTTTGTGCGCCAACCTTCTCCGACCGGATGATCAGGCTGCCTGAGGTATTCATGGTGGCGCCAATAACGCGGTCGCCTTCGCGCTTGGTGACCGGCATCGGTTCACCGGTGATCATCGATTCGTCCACCGAACTGCTGCCTTCGGTCACGATGCCGTCGACTGGCACCTTTTCCCCGGGCCTGACGCGCAATAAATCGCCGACATGCACATGAGTGAGAGGCACATCCTCCTCGGCGCCATCGCGCCCGATGCGGCGCGCCGTCTTGGGCGCGAGCCCGAGCAACGATTTGATCGCCGCGGAGGTTTGCGATCGCGCCTTGAGTTCAAGCAGCTGGCCGAGCAGCGTCAACGAGATGATGACGGCCGCGGCCTCAAAGTACACGCCGATGCGGCCGTGGGCGGCAAAGGTCTGCGGGAACGCATCCGGTGCCACGGTTGCCACCACGCTATAGGCATAGGCCGCACCGGTCCCCAGACCGATCAGCGTCCACATATTGGGGCTGCGATGCAGGAACGACTGGGCGCACCGCACGAAAAAAGGCCAACCCGCCCAAAGCACCACCGGCGTCGACAGGACCAATTCGACCCAGCTCTGCGTCGCCGCCTGCATCCACCCGAATCGATGGCCGAGCATGGCCAACACCGTGGTCACCACCGTCAACGGCAGCGTCCACCAAAAACGGTGCCGAAAATCCACCAGCTCCGGATTCTCGGTCTCGTCCAGGTCTGGCAACAGCGGCTCCAGCGCCATGCCGCATTTCGGGCAGTTGCCGGGATGATCCTGCCGGATCTCGGGGTGCATCGGACAGGTGTAGATCGTGCCCGGCGGCCCCGATTCCGCATCCGGGGCGGCTGAAGGGGCCGCGGCAGGCGCTGCCGCAGCCACGGCATACTTGGCCGGGTCCGCCTCGAACTTGCGCTGACACGATGCGCTGCAAAAATAATAAGGGTTGCCAGCGTGTTGGGTCTGGAATGCCGAGTCAGCCGACACCACCATGCCACAGACCGGATCTTTGGCCGTGCCGACACTTGACACAGGGCTCTCGTGCGGCGCACCGTGGCCATGGGAATGGTGCTGGTCAGCATGCGCGCCATGACCGGGGCTTGTTGCGTTGTCATGGTGGCCCGCTTTCGGTGGGTGGCGCTGGCTGCTGGGTTCATTCATGGAAGGCCTCCTGTTAGTCGTGGCGCTGTCCGTCCACTGGATCGCCGCCCTCTTTCGAAGGCGCGCTGCGCCCGTGGCCGCCATGGAATAGATGCATCAACGGGCACAATAACACTAGCGCAAACGGCAACCAGGAAGCAACCGCACTCCAACGCGGCATCCCGAGCGCGATGGCGGCGATCATTGCCACGGCAGCAAGGACGATCCCCCAACGCAGCGACCAGCGAAACCGACGGACTTGGCCGGCGTTGGTGCCGTGATGCGTCGATGGGGAATGACATGCTTTCATGACAGACTCTTTACTTGACCATGACGGGAAGCTGACCGGCAGTCAATCGCCGCGCCCAGCTTTCTTGTGATAACGGTAGAGCTTCCGATAATGGGAAGGTCAAGCCGGTTCGCGTCAACATTGCGCCAGGTCAAAAGGCCTCACGGTGATACACTGCCCGGCAAAAATGCACACCATGACCGACACCATCCGCATCCTCATTGAGCGCTGGAAGACCGATCCCGCCGGCGCCTATCAAACCTGGTTTCTTTGGCCGGAGCGGCTGAAGAATTTCCGCTCGATTCGGCGTGGCATCGGCGCGGTGGTCGACGAGATCCAGGCCGGTACATTCGGCAACGCGTATCGGGGGTCATCGCTCGAGACCGTGGTGTCTTCAATCGCAGAGCAACGGCAGATTTTCAAAGGCGCGGATCACGCCTTTCTGTGGAAGCCAAAACTGCGCATTCCAGACATCTATGAGCATGCCGACAATCAGCGTGCTTTTGCCAGACTGCTCCATACCTGCAACTGCTGTGACACCGAATCCGAAGTCCTTGATGCGATTCGCCAGCTGAGCAGCCTCGGCATCAAGGGTCTCGGGCCGGCGGCGGCCAACCTGCTGTATTTCATTCATCCCACGCTGGTGATGCCATTCAATACCGCGATTGTCAATGGCTATAACGCCCTGACAGGCTCGTCGGTCAAGCTTGGCAAATGGGATCACTATCTGGCGATGCGCGAGGGGGTGCTCGCCCTGAATCAGCGTTATCGGGATTTGCTCTCCAATGACCTTGGCGCGATCGCGGGCCTGCTGTTTGACATCGGCATGCAGCGCTATCCGCTGCCACCGCGGCAAGCGCAGGCCCACGATGTGGCCGTCTGGCAGCAGGAACTGGCCAAGGTGCGCGAGCAGGCTGCCGCGCTTGCCAGGCAGATTCAGCTGGGGCAGGCCGAAGACGCCACCCATACCGAAGTGCAGGGATGGCTGCGCGATCTCGGCAAGTCGCTCGGCTTTGCCGTTTGGATTGCCACGAACGACCGAAGTCGGCTGTACAACGGCGAGCCCTTGAGCCAGGGCTGTCTCTCAACGTTGCCGCCGGCGCTGCTTGTGGCGGGAGGCGATACCGTTCCATTGATTGACACTGTCTGGCTAAACGCCACCACCCTCGAGGTCGAAGCCGCCTTTGAAGTCGAACATACCACCTCGATCTATTCCGGCATCGTGCGCATGCTGGATCTGGCGCTCGGTTCCGACCAGTCCGCCCGCAAGCATCTCTTCCTCGTCGCACCCGATGATCGCGAAGGCGACGTGCGCGCGCAACTGAGCCGCCCGGCCTTTAGCCGTGTGTCGGCACTTAATATCCGCTATGTCCCCTATTCCAGCCTGCGCGAGCATCGCGAAAGCATTGCGCGCTTTGGCAGTGGCTTAAAGCCGATCGAGGCCATCGCGAGACAGTTGTGAGTCGCGTTCTGGCGGTGGTCTGCGATGGCGCGGGCAGTCTTCCTGGCTTTGGCGCGGCGCGGCGCTGGCTAACCGCACGTCGGCTCCCAGCGCCCACGCGAGTAGCAAACTTACCGCCCACGCCACCCAGAGGGTCGCGAGCGTGTGCGACAGGAAGTGCGCGCCCTGCGCCATGCGGGCCGCGCCAAGTGTGCCGCCCAGTAGCAGTCCGCCAGCCAGCCCAACCCACGCCCAACGACGGCCGGCGGGACGCAATGCGATCCCCCACACGACCCAGAGAAAGCCGGTGGCCGCGTGACCGGCAGGAAAGCATTGTCCCGGCTTGACGTCAGCTGGCAGCGGATCCAGCAGCCGCATATAGGGCAGGCTGCCGCCGAACTGAGCCATGTCCCAGGGACAATGGCGTCCCGTCATGAGCTTCAGGAGCGTGACGCTCAACGGGATCACCACCATGCCCGCAGCGGCAAGCAACACATTGCGACGCGGCAGCCAAGGCAGACGCCCTCGCCAGCCCAGCCAGCAGACACCCATGGCCGCGGCTACGGCGAGGTAAGTGAGCCACTTCGCGCCTTTGTGGAGCACCGCTTCAAATAGCCAGTGCTGGCGCAATGGGAAGACCGCCCGACCGGCATCGTAGAAACGGCCCTCAAGCCAGAGGTCAAGTTCGGTGCGCTGGAACACGTAGGCCAGCACCAGCGCGGCCGATGCCAGCAGCCACCATTGCTGGCGCAGCCAACGCTGACTGGCGGGCGTCTGAACCAACGGCATTTCTCTCATGAGCGGCATTATCCGTTGCGGCAGCGTGCCGACAAATCCATGGTGGCATCCCGGGTCTGGGTGCGGATATCCAGCAGGCCCAAGACCGTGGAGAATAAGTGGTCATGCGTGGCGGGTTCGCGCGCACGCGCGCGCAGGCAGGAGACATCGAGCCGCATGCGGTGGGCGAATGAGGCTGAGAACCACATCACCATCGGTACATCGGTCTGCTCCCGCGGAGCAATCGCGTAAGGCATGCCATGCAAGAACAGTCCGCGCTCTCCCAGCGACTCGCCATGGTCGGATACATAGATCATGGCCGTGTCATAGCGCGCCTCGAGTTGTTGTAGCCAGTCGATGGTGCGTGCGAGCATATGATCGGTGTACAGCAATGCATTGTCGTACGCGTTGCGAATTTGCTCTGGGGTACAGCGCGAGAGATCATCGGTGTCGCAAGTCGGACCGAACTGCGCGAATCGGGCCGGATACCGCCGGTAGTACGCGGGACCATGATTGCCGAGTTGGTGCAGGACCACGACCAAGCTGCCAGGTAGCTGGTGCCGCAAAGCTTCCGCCCCGGCTAACAACACTTCATCCAGGCAGCGGTCGCGATCGCATAACGCCGACATAGCCTGAGGATCCGGCTGCCACGTGGGCAGGCCTGCACAGACGCCTTTGCATCCCGATTGATTGTCTGCCCACCCCACCTTCAGTCCCGCTCGTCCGATGACGTGTAGCAATGACTCGCTGGCCTTGATGGCATCTTCGTCGTAATTGCGACGTCCCTGGGACGAGAACATACAGGGCAGAGAGACCTCGGTATTGGTGCCGCAACTGGTGACTTGAGCGAAATTGATCACAGCGCGCTGCGCCAGGTTCGGCGTCGTGTCATGAGGCGACCTGCCACTGAGCCCCCAGTTCGCCGCTCGTGCGGTTTCTCCCACGACCATCACGAAGAGCAGGGGCTTGTTGTGCTCGCCCCAGCTAGCGCCGAGCCGGGCATCGGTGCCCACCGGCTGGCGCGGCCGGTTCGCGATACTGGCATCGCGTGCCAGCGCCCCGCTAAAGGCGTACACTACATTGACCGGCGCGAGCAGATAGCGGATCTCCTTATGATTGCGCATCTGGGCTGCGAAATCCTTAAACACCAAGGACAGCGTCCCCACGCCGACAACAACGGCCACCAACATCGCGACCACGCGCAGGCCAACGCTTCGCGTCAGTGAACGCTGGCGCAGCGTCACCCACGGCAACAACAACAATGGTGGTAGTGCCAAGAGCGCGATGCTGCCCATCATACGCAGCGTCAGCAACTCGCGAGCTTCCGCCACGTCGGTGCGCAGCACATTGCGGGCCATGCCGGGGTCAAGGTAGATGCCGTATTGACCCATGAAATAGCTGGCACCGGCGGCCACTACGACCAATATTGTCAATAACGGTTTGGCGGTCCAGCGGTTCATGAACGGCGCCAGCAGCACAAAATGCGCCGTGACCAGCGCGGTGCCCACTGCCACGCCGTAGCCCAGATCGCGCAGCCCGCTCAACGGCCGTTCGGCGAAGAGCGCCCGCCAAAACGGACCGTTCAGGACGAGAACAAAATATAGGCAGCAGCCGAGCAGCAAGGTCTCGACGCCGACCTCCAGACGCCAGGGGCGACCCACCCAATTTGCGCGCGCCCCGCTTGGTGGTGTGTCGGGCGAAGGCGGGTCACGGCGCGACCGGTTTAGATTCGGTTCCAACATTGGCGCATGGGGGGAAAGGCCGGGCATTACCAGCCGCAGCCGTTGCAGCACGCAACGCTGTGTTGAGCCGGCGGTAGACAAAAAGAATCGCGCCGAAGGCGCGATGATGACTCGCTGGGCTGGGTGCGGTCCGGCCGCTGCAGCCTATGCCGTCTGCCTAGATCAGGCCTGGTCCGACCCGAGCCGGCGCATGGGCAAGGCTGAACCTCGGCGCGCGCGCAAGCACAATAACGGGTATCGGGACAGTTTCCCGATACCCGCCCCGCGTCAACGCACCGGCCCAGCAAGCGGCCCATCGCCCCGACGGGTCGGCGCGTTGCCGAGATTTAGGCGCCGTCGCTGAACGTGTCGCGAGGGCCTACGGCGTGGCTACCGTCGGTGAACGGGTCCCGCGTGCCCATGGTGTGACTGCCATCGGTGAACGGATCGCGCGTGCCCATGGCGTGCCCGCCGTCGGTAAAGGGGTCTCGCGGCGAATTGACGCCAGCATTCGCGATGCCCGCGACGCCACCAAGGGTTGCCACGGTCAATGCCACCAAGGCAGTCTTCTTCAATGTACGCATTCTATTTCTCCTTGTTTCGATAGTGGCTCAGTGAGCCTGCACTTGCAGTGTAGAAAGATGTACCCCACCAGGGCCTGACGACAAAATTACAAATGTGTCATGTTTTCACTCCTGGCAAACCGGCCTTTCTTAGCCACCGGTATAGAGCTTGCTGCGCTCGATATAGACGCGCACGCCTTGGGCGTTGGGCATCGCTGGGAACAGGACGCCAAGATCCACGGATTTTCCTTGAACAAGCTCGGCGAATGTCCAGGTGGCTTCCTGCGCGCCGCTGCGAAAAGTAACGGTGTCGCCGGAGGCCACATTG
This sequence comes from Cupriavidus taiwanensis, assembly GCF_900249755.1. Classification (NCBI taxonomy): domain Bacteria; kingdom Pseudomonadati; phylum Pseudomonadota; class Betaproteobacteria; order Burkholderiales; family Burkholderiaceae; genus Cupriavidus; species Cupriavidus taiwanensis. Next base: position 36,773 of record NZ_LT976855.1, on the reverse strand, counting down.
ACAGACTTCAGGCCGGGAGCGAGCGTCACCGCGCGTGCAGCCGTGTTCGCTGGCGCCAGGCTACCGAAGAGCGTCGCCTGCGGCCCCAATGGAGTAGCAGCCTGCGCTATAGCCATCGCGCTGGGCACTGTGAGCGGTGCCGGTGAGCTGGCTTGGTCGGCGGCTTGCCGCCGCACGTGCTCCGCCCAGTTGTCGCCCGCATTGGTTCTGGTCTGGTCCGCACTCCACGCCGGTGAACTGGATAGGACGGAGAGGGCCGCCAGCGCCAATGCAGTCAAAGCGGTCAAAGCGGTCTTCTTGGTGTTCATGATGCGCTCCATAACGTTTCGAGGCATAACCTCTTAGGTGTCATGGTAGGCGGCTGGGACTCACGACGACGTTACTCGCGAATTACATCCCCGTAAGCTTTCCCGCATCCATCTGCGTTGCAGAAATGGGTACGTCGTCGCGGTTAACGACCTGGATTGTCAGTCGCGAGGGCCGCGCCTGCGACGCTTGCCCTGACGGCAGCGCGAGCCAAGGCATTCCGGAAGAAGGTCCGCTCTTGCGCACAGACGAGCCTGGCGAGCGCTTGAGACGCGGCCCGCGGCGTCCTCGTCGTTGACGCTAAACGCCGCGATGGGCCCATGCGTGACTGCGCTCTCTACAAAGAACATCCCTTCTTCCTGGCCACCAGCAACAGCGAGCCGCCTGCCGGGAAACGCAAGCCGGCCCGTATTAGGTTGTGCTCGAGGGTGCAAACACACCCGAGCGTGCCGTTCATGGCCGCCCCAATGCGAAACCCGTCGTCCATGGCATCGCCGGGCGGCTTGGCGCGCTGCCACAACCGGGAGATGGCCATCGCAGGCAGCAGCAGCGTCATGAAGGAGGTGACGTCCACGATTTCGAATCCGGCCGCCTCCACTTTCTTCACCAGTTCTTGGCGGGTATAGCGCCGCTTGTGCTTGGCCGCATCGTCCATATGGCTCCACAGCGACGGATGCTGGGGCACTGTCAATACGATTCCCCCATCATTCCTGCAGGCACGGTACATCTCCGCTAGCACTTGGGCGTCGTCGTCGACGTGTTCGATGACGTCAAACGCCCCGAGGACATCGAAGGCGTCGCTGTAGGGAATTGCGCGGGCATCCATCTGCAACAACTGAGCTTTGCATTTGCGCTGCCCCTTCATCAGTGCGCGCAACGAGGCCTCGCCGCCGACCAGGCGTGCACGCGGGAAGCGGGCCTGGACTGCGCGCAGGTTCTCCGCGGTCCCGCAACCGACGTCCATGAACGAGCGCAAGGCCGGAAAGTAGCGCTGCAGTGCGTCCAGGATCAGTTTGCGGCGATAGACGAACCAGAAGTGCGTCGCTTCGAGCTTCTCATACTCGACAAAGAGCGGTTCGTGAAACCCATCATGGTCGACCATCATGGCAGGTGCCAGGCAGAGCACGCCGGCGAGAACACGGGGCTGCCAACCGCACGCGGTGCACGCCCACACGTCAATTTTGAGCGGGGCCTTACATTGATTACAGATGCGCATCGCTGTCTCCAATATCGTGCTGCGCGCGCGACCGCCAGGCGACATCGCACGCCGCACCATAATTGCCCTGCCTTGCTCTCGCACAGGGACGAGCGCAGGCAGGTTTGTTTCGTCTTCGGTCAGGCCGAAGGACGACATCTACGAAGGTGGAGGTAGCCAGCCCAGGAGTTGCGTGGGCGGCGTCAGAGATGGCGGGAAGGCGGGCGCAGCAACGTCTCAGGCGTTGTGCTGGCAAATATCCACAGAAGAGACGCAGGTAGTGCGCCGTTCATGGGCAACGCTTGGGTCCCCAAGAAGGCAAAGATGGCAAGTGGCGAGGCGGCCGAGCAGGCAGAACACGCCTGACAACCGCGCGCCTTGCCGCGCGCTTTGCTTGCTGGACAGTGATGCGACCTCGGATCGCAGTGTGCGTCGGCCTCGTCGGCGCTCGCCTCGTCAGCGACGTCGATGGTGGCAAGGGTGGCAAAGAGACCGGCGCCCTGCCGCAGCTCGGTCAGCTCGCCGCACGAAAGAGTAGCCGCTGCGCCGACGTTCTGCATCGGCAATGCAAATACAACGAGCCAAAGCAATAGGTGGCGCAACAGCCTTCTCATCCGGCGGCATCAAGCATCAATTGAGTCGGGAGTCTATACGAGCCGCCTGTCAGTAGAATGACGGGGACATGACAGACGCAGCGCTTCCCCTGACTTTTTCCAACGGACGCCGGCGTCACTACCGGCGTCGGCACGCCTGCGGGCAATCAATATGACAGGCGAGTGCGTCAGTGGCCGCGTGAACCGTGAGCGGCATTGTGCCGGCGGCGCTCAGGCTCACGTCGCCCATGTTCGATGCCGTGGCGCGGCTGGCGATGCGCCTCGCGCAGCGCAGTGCCATGCCCGTACGAGGGCTGCGCATCATGTACCACCGCAACCGCGGGCACGACGTGCACAGCGGCAGGCGCCGGCCGTGACGGGTAGAGGCCTGCCCGACCATAGCCATCATGCGTGTAGACATGCGTCTGCGCATTGGCGTAACTGAACCCGATGACCAGCGCGGTGCCGACCAGGATTGGAAGCTTTTTCATGTTTTCTCCTTTGCATGTGTAGAGGGTGGGAGCATACGACTTCTGCATTGCCGGCAGTGTTCGCGTTTCCCTACAAATGTGAGCGCTTGTAACGCTATTGCCCTGGCAATGACGCGCGAGTCGAATTTGATGACTGCCGCGTAATGCTCGGGTAATGATGGCGGCAATTTCCAAACGGAAACGCTTGCTGCCAGGCCAAGACAACACAGAAAAAATTTCCTGCACGTAATGGTCGCGTAATACGAGCTGGTCGTGAATGTCAGCCGAGGAACATCATTGGGACGAAAGCCCAACCGAACATGGATGACCAGCTTGAAATGGTTGGGTAATTGCATAGCAATCTGAAGTAAGGTCGCTGAAAGATGGCCCGCAGCGGGCCATTCTGCAAAGGCAGATCTTGGTGCAAAAGCAATCAGAACCTAGATTCACGATAACGGCATCGCCGTTTGCACACCGCTTCGCTGGTTCCCGGTCGTGTCGCGCCCTGGACCACCGCAACGGACTCCCTTCATCTAGGAGCAAAGGAGAAATTCATGCGTGTCTTATTACTCATTACCGTCATGTTGTCCGGGTGCGCGACCGTCGCTGAACGTACCGCGCACGCCGAGCGCGATATGGAGACCTCATTACGCGTTGAGGGGCCTGCTTGCGAAAAGCTCGGCTATCAGAAAGACTCGGATCCGTGGCGTGACTGCGTGTTACGCCTCAGTGCCGGAAGTGGACCGTGTATGCATCGACGGTTTTGAAACGCATGCGCCGCGAATGCCGGGGCGATTCACGGCGGGTTCGCTCTCTACACCAGCCTGACGCCTAGCGCCTGCGCATGGGTGGCGCTTACCGGTCGTCTTCAATCGACGCGCGACGCCAGCCTACGCACTGCTTGACCTTACCCCCGTGGGAAGGTCCATAGTGCAAATGAGGACGGCATCGCGGCGATCACGCCTTGGCCGAACCACGCATCCAGCGGGGAATGCATGACGACTGCAACGCCAACGTTATTTGATGACGTGTTCGCCGCGTTCCGTCTGGCATGCGCACAGCAGCAGTACGGCGTGGCCGAGCACCTCCTGGCTGCCCTGGAACAATTGGCCGGCGACAAGCATCGCATGCTCGACGAGGTCTACCTGTCGTTCGCGTCGAACTGCCCTGCGGGCAGCGCCATGTCGGACTCAACCGTGTCTCGCGCAAGATGAAGTTCCATACTCAATATGGTTCCCGCGACGGCGCTACCGCACGTCGGCTCGGAGGGGCCCAATGTGTAAGCCCATGAATCGCCTTTGGCGTCTCGTCGTGCTGCTGACCCTGGCGCTGGCTTTGCCCCTGCGGGCTCAGGCCGGGCCGTTGGACAGCTGCTGTATCGCTGGCATCGCTCAAATGCCAGCACACATACCTGCTCAAGCGGCGCAAGCCAGTGTCGAGAGCGGCAGTCCCCATGACTGCGTCAGTCAATTCAGTTGCGCCGATGACCGACATGTCAGCGGCCCATCTCGTCTTCCCTGCACGATTTCCGCTTGTGCAATCCTCGCGGGCACGCCGTTGGCCACCGCCGCCGCCACGGATGCATGGACCAGCGTGTTGGTCGCGCATCCGGAGTTCGCATATCGCTCCGTCGTTCCGCCTCGCCTCGAGCGCCCGCCCAAACGGTTCTGTCTGTAGGGCGGTCCCGCACGGCAGGGTGCGGCACTGGGTGCCATCGCACCAACGTGCTCCTGTCTGATTTCGACATTTGCAGTGTCGCCTGCCGCTCGCTGGTGGGTTTAGGCGGCGCGCTGCATACCCAGAACGAGGAACATCATGAAATTCTTTCTTCACGCGCTAGGGGGCGCCGTCGCCCTGGGGCTCTCGCTGTCAGCGGTCGCCGGTCCGGACTGGTATGTGATCGAAAAGGCTCGTAATGCCAAGCGGGCTGAGGCGCAACAACAAAAACAGCAGACGGAGGACCACGCGGCGATGATGCAAAAGTGCCGCGAAATGTTGGGGCAGCCCAAGTAACCGAGCCTGGAAACCGGCGAGCTAGTTTGCGTGGCTCGCCGGAACGCTCCCCGGATGGGCTACCCCGTCTGCATTTGATCTGCGGCAAACGGCCGCGAGGGCAAAGTGCCGAAAGCGGCCAAACGCTGCTACCATTCGGCTCAAATCGGACATCTTCAACGTGCGTACCCGTTTTCGCCGGCTTTGGCTTGCCGCCTTCCTGCTGAGTACATTCCTGACAGTTCAGCTGGCAGCGGCCGCCTACGCCTGCGCGGGCAGCCGGTATTCGATGGACGGCATGGCGGACATGGCCGGGATGACGGAGTCCTGTCCCGAGATGACGCAGAAGGCCGAAGCGCCGGCTGCCCATGATGGCTTGTGCCTGGAGCACTGCCAGCTTGGCTCCAAGTCGGCCGACCACCCCAGCCCGCAGATTCCTGCGTTCCAGCCCGTGCTTGTCAATCTGGTTGAGCCGGCGATGGTGCCGATATTCGTCAGCCAGCGAGCGGTCTACGCCGACGCGGTGCCGCGCGCGCCCCCTCGCCCCCTGCCCATTCTCCACTGCTGTTTCCGAAACTAGCCTCCGAAGCAATGCTTGCTATCGTGCCCTGAAACCATGGTGTTCAGGGTGGTCGTTGCTTAGCGGAGGCTTTATGCATTTGCGTTTTCCCTTTGCGTATGGGTGCCATCTGACGCTCGCCCTTACGCTGTTCGCCGCTGCCCATCCCGGATGGGCGCAACCCGCGGCCGCACTCTCCTTGCAGGAAGCCGTGGCGCTCGCGTCTTCCCACTCGACGGATGCCGAAACATCGCACTCGGCGGTCCAGTCCGCCATCGAGATGGCGGTGGCTGGCCGGCAGTTACCTGACCCAGTCCTGAAGGTTGGCGTCAATAACGTGCCGGCGAACGGACCCGACCGGTTTTCCCTCGGCACGGAATCGATGACGATGCGCTCGATCAGCCTGATGCAGGAGTTCACGCGATCGGCCAAGCGTGAGGCTCGCGCCCAGCGCTTCGAAGCCGAGGCGTCTTCGGCAGAGGCCCAGCGTACGGCGGCGCTGGCGACGGTGCAGCGCGGCGCCGCGACGGCCTGGCTGGACCGCTGGAACGCCGAACGTGCCTACAGCGTGCTCAATGAGCAAGCGCAATCCATCAAGCTGATGGTAGACGCGGCGCAGGCCGCCTATCGCGGCAACCGCGGCTCCCGTGCCGACATCCTGGCCGCCGAACTGGAGCTCCGTCAACTGCAAGATCGCGAAGACGAGGCCCGCGCCGCACTGGTATCAGCCCGAGCGATGCTGCGACGCTGGGTGGGCGAGGCTGCAGAACTTCCCCTGGCCGAACCCCCTGGCTTTGAGGCGCCGGCCTGGCTCAATACCTTGGATGCCGGCGGCGTGGCGCAACTGCCGGAGGTGGCGGCGGCCGAGGCACAGGTTGGCGTCGCCGAGGCGGAAAGCCGGGTCGCTCGGGAGAACAAGATCCCGGATGTGAGCGTGGAACTGATGTACAGCCAGCGCGGCCCCGCCTACTCCAACATGGTTTCGCTCAACGTCTCACTGCCGCTTCCCTGGGACCAGAAGCATCGCCAGGATCGGGAACTGGCCGCAAAGCTTGCGCAGGCCGACGCCGCGCGCGCGCAAGCCGAAGTCGTACGCCGCGGCTTGCTCGGGCAGTTGCGCGGCAAGCAGGCAGAGCTGGCGCTCAGCCAGGCGCGGCTCGAGCGCTATCGGAGCACCACGGTGCCGCTGGCCAAGGCACAGACCGAAGCGGCCCTGACTGCCTATCGAGCGGGTGCCGGCACCCTGACCGCCGTGGCCGATGCCAGCCGCAAGGCGCTCAATATTTCGCTTGAGCGCCTCAAACTTGAGGCCGCCACCGCCCGACTCTGGGCGGACCTGACCTTCCTGATGCCGTTACCCACCGCAGTCCAGCCCACGTCACTGCAAGGAGCTCAACCATGAACAAGACCACGATTGCACGGACGGTGGCAGGCCTGATGGTGGTGGCAAGCGTTGGGGCTGCCTATTACCTCGGTCAACAGCAAGGGCGCCAGCAGTCGCCCGCGTCGGCAACCTCTGGCAGCAGCGCCAGCGGTGCCGCCCTCAAGGCTGGGGACATTGACCCGAAAACTGGCAAGCGCATTCTCTACTGGCACGACCCGATGGTGCCCGGACAGCGCTTTGACAAGCCGGGCAAGTCGCCGTACATGGATATGCCGTTGTCGCCGGTGTACGAAGAAGCCAGCGGCGGCGCGGCCGTCACCATCGACAGCCGCGTGACACAGAACCTTGGCATCCGCACGATCGAGGTGAAGACCGGCCGACTCGAGGCCGCACTTCAAGTGCCGGGCAATGTCGCGTTCAATGAACGCAGCATCGAAGTGCTGCAGGCCCGCACCAGCGGATTCGTGGAGCACGCGTACGCTCGGACCACCCTCGATCCGGTCAGCAAAGGTCAAGCGTTGGCGCAAATCTATGCGCCGGAATGGGTCGCGGCGCAGGAGGAATATCTGGCCGTGAGCCGGATGGACGGCAGCCTCCAGCGCGAGCTGCGCGAGGCCGCCATTGCGCGCATGCGTCAGGTGGGCATGACCGAGAGTCATATCCGGTTGGTGCAGTCCACCGGCAAACTGCAGCCGCGGCTGACGGTCACCAGTTCGGTCGACGGCATCGTCACCGAAATCGGTGCGCGCGATGGCATGACGGTTTCGCCGGGAACGACCCTGTTTCGCATTGCGAGCCTAGCAACCGTTTGGGTGATCGCCGAGGTGCCTGAGAGTCAGGCCGCCCCGTTGCGGCCCGGCCAGACCGTGTCGGCCACCGCGGCAGCCTTGCCCGGCCAGACGCTGTCGGGCAAGGTCGACGCCATCCTGCCAGATATCAGCGCCGGTACCCGCACGGTCAAGGTGCGCATCGAATTGCAGAACAAGGCCCGTCAGCTCTTGCCCGGCATGTTTGTCTCGGTGCGCTTTGACGCCGCTCCTGGGCCGGATCGCCTGCTCGTGCCCACCGAGGCGCTGATCCGTACCGGCACACGCACGGTCGCGATGGTGGCATCCGGCCAGGGCGGGTTCAGCCCCGTGGAGGTCAAGACCGGCGCGGCTGCAGGCGGCCAAACCGAAGTCATTGAGGGCCTCAAAGCGGGCCAGAAGGTGGTCGTGTCCGGACAGTTCCTGATCGACTCGGAGGCGAGCCTGCGCGGCACCGCGCAGCGCATGACCGCGCCCACGGCCGCCTCTGCAGCCGGCGCGTCGGCGCCTGGCGCCGCTGCAGCGCCCGGGCCGGAACATCAAGGCGTCGGCCGGATCGAGACCGTCACCGAGCAGAGCATGACGATCTCCCATGGCCCCATTCCGTCGGCGCAGTGGGGCGCCATGACGATGGAGTTTGCCGCGCCGCCAGCCGGCATGCCCAAGGGATTCAAGCCAGGGGATCAGGTCCGGTTCCGCTTCGGACTGGACAAGGACGGCGTGGCGACCCTGTCCGCGGTCGAGTCGGCCGCCGCCGTTGCAGGAGCGAAGCCATGATTGCCCGGCTCATCCTCGCCTCCATCCGCAATCGCTTCCTGGTGCTGCTCGCCACGGTCATGGTGACCGCCTGGGGGCTTTGGGCGGTACAGAGTACGCCGCTTGACGCGCTGCCAGACCTGTCCGACGTGCAAGTGATCATCCGCACGCCCTTCCCTGGCCAGGCGCCGCAGATCGTGGAAAACCAGGTGACCTATCCGCTCACCACGACCATGCTATCGGTGCCCGGCGCCAAGACCGTGCGCGGCTACTCGTTCTTCGGTGACTCCTATGTCTATGTGCTGTTCGAAGACGGCACGGACCTGTACTGGGCGCGCTCGCGCGTGCTCGAGTACCTGAATCAGGTGCAGTCGCGGCTGCCGGCGGCAGCCAAGCCCGCGCTCGGTCCCGATGCAACCGGCGTCGGCTGGATCTATGAGTATGCCTTGGTGGACAAGACCGGCCAGCATGACCTCAGCCAGCTACGGGGGCTGCAGGACTGGTTCCTGCGCTTCGAGCTCAAGTCCCTGCCCAACGTCGCCGAAGTGGCCTCGCTCGGCGGCATGGTCAAGCAATACCAGATCGTGCTGATGCCGGATCGACTGCGCGCCTATAACCTATCGCAGGCCAAGGTGCTGGCAGCGCTCAAGGGCGCCAACCAGGAAACCGGCGGCTCGGTGCTGGAGTTGGGCGAAGCGGAGTACATGGTGCGGGCGACCGGCTATCTGAAAACGCTGGACGACTTTCGCCAGATTCCGCTGGTCACCAGCGACGCCGGCATCCCGGTACGGCTGGGTGACGTTGCCACTGTGCAGCTCGGCCCCGAGATGCGGCGTGGCATTGCCGAGCTGAATGGCCAGGGCGAAGTGGCCGGCGGCGTCATCGTGCTGCGCTCGGGCAAGAACGCCCTGGAGACCATTGAAGCGGTCAAGGCCAAGCTCGCCACCCTACAGAAGAGCCTGCCCAAGGGCGTCGAGATCGTTACGACGTACGACCGCTCGGCACTGATCAAGCGGGCGGTGGCCAATCTCACCACCAAGCTGATCGAGGAATTTGCGGTCGTGGCGCTGGTCTGCCTGGTGTTCCTGTTTCACCTGCGCTCGGCGCTGGTGGCCATCGTCTCGCTACCGCTGGGCGTGCTGGCCGCCTTCCTGGTGATGCGCTACCAGGGCGTCAATGCCAACATCATGTCGCTGGGTGGGATTGCCATCGCCATCGGCGCGATGGTCGATGCCGCGGTGGTCATGATCGAGAACGCGCACAAGCATCTCGAGCACTGGCATGCCGACAATCCGCAGCGCGAACTCAGCGCCCATGAACACTGGCGCGTCATCGGCAAATCTGCCGCCGAGGTTGGGCCGGCCCTGTTCTTCTCGCTGCTGATCATCACGTTGTCGTTCATTCCGGTGTTCACGCTGGAGGCGCAGGAGGGCCGGCTCTTCTCGCCGCTGGCCTTCACCAAGACCTATTCCATGGCAGCCGCTGCCGGATTGTCCGTCACCTTGGTACCGGTGCTGATGGGTTACATGATCCGCGGAAAAATTCCGTCGGAGCAGGCCAATCCGCTCAATCGCTGGCTGATTCGCGGCTACCAGCCATTGCTCGGCAAGGTGCTCACGTATCCGAAGACCACGCTGGCGATCGCCGCCGTGCTGCTGATCGCCACCGCGTGGCCCATTATGCGCATTGGCGGCGAATTCATGCCGCCCCTGGATGAAGGCGATCTGCTCTACATGCCCTCTGCGTTGTCGGGCCTTTCCGCAGGCAAGGCCTCCCAGCTCCTGCAGCAGACTGATCGGCTCATCAAGACAGTGCCAGAGGTCGCGACGGTGTACGGCAAGGCGGGCCGCGCCGATACCGCCACCGATCCGGCGCCGATCGAGATGTTCGAGACCACCGTCCAGTTCAAGCCCAAGGACCAATGGCGTGCCGGCATGACCACCGACAAGCTGGTGGAGGAGCTCGATCGGGTCGTCAGGGTGCCAGGGCTGTCCAACATCTGGGTGCCACCGATCCGCAACCGCATCGACATGCTCGCCACCGGCATCAAAAGCCCGGTGGGGATCAAGGTCGCCGGTACGGACCTGAAGGAAATCGATCGACTGGCCACGCGCATCGAGGAGGCCGTCAAGTCGGTTCCCGGAGTCACCTCCGCGCTGGCCGAGCGGCTCACTGGCGGGCGGTACATCGACGTCGATATCGACCGGGCGGCTGCGGGCCGGTATGGCCTGAACATTGACGACGTTCAGGCGATCGTCTCGTCGGCCATCGGTGGCGAAAACGTCGGCGAAGTGGTCGACGGGCTTGCGCGCTTTCCGATCAATGTCAGGTATCCGCGCGACTATCGGGACTCCATCGAGCAACTGCGCAGACTACCGATCGTGACCGACAAGGGGCTGCAAATCACGCTGGCCGACGTTGCGCGCATCCAGGTTGTGCAAGGGCCGCCCATGTTGCGCAGTGAAAATGCGCGGCTCTCCGGGTGGATCTACGTCGACATTCGCGGCAGGGACCTGCGCTCTGCCGTGCAAGACATGCAGGTGGCAGTCGCCAGAGCCGTCCCGATGCCAGCCGGGTACTCCCTGAGCTGGTCGGGACAATTCGAGTATCTCGAGCGCGCCACCGCGAAGCTGAAGGTAGTGGTCCCGTTCACCCTGCTGATCATCTTCGTCTTGCTCTACCTGGTATTCGGCCGGCTGGATGAGGCGCTGCTCATCATGGGCACTCTACCGCTGGCCTTAATCGGCGGCTTCTGGCTACTCTATCTGCTGGGATACAACCTGTCGGTGGCCGGGATTGTCGGCTTCATTGCACTGGCCGGGGTCGCTGCGGAATTCGGCGTCATCATGCTGCTCTATCTGAAGCATGCCTGGCAGGAACGGCTCGAGGATGGGCAAAACAGTCTTGCGGCCCTGCTCGATGCCATCCAGGAAGGCGCCGTGCTGCGTGTGCGCCCGAAAGCGATGACCGTAGCTGTAATTCTGGCCGGCCTGCTTCCGATCATGTGGTCGCACGGAACCGGCTCAGAAGTGATGCAGCGCATCGCTGCACCGATGGTCGGCGGCATGGTGACGGCGCCGCTGCTGTCCATGTTTGTGGTCCCGGCGGTGTATCTGCTGCTACGCCGCCGTCAGATCAAGCAGGCTTCCCTTTCCCCCAACCTCACACCTCAGGAGGAATCACAATGAAACACCTCAAGACCCTCGCCGCCGCCCTGGCCATCATTGCCGCGCCGGCCGTGTTCGCCGCGGGTTCGATGGACGGCATGGACATGAAGGCGCCCGCCGCCTCGCAACAGGCAGCTCGGCCGGTGCCCGCAGAAATCAAGAAGATTGATGCGCAAACCGGGAAGGTCACGCTCAAGCACGGCCCGATCGAGAATCTGGGCATGCCCGGCATGACCATGGTGTTCCCGGTCAAGGATCGCGCCTCGCTTGGCAAGTTCAAGGAAGGCGATGCCGTGTCGGTGACATTCGACAAGGTGGATGGCGCGCCGACGGTCGTGGATATGCAGCGCAAGTAATCGCCCCATGCGCGCACGGGTTCGCCGCCGGCGGCCGTGCGCGTCACGGCATGGCCTAGCAACGTCACGCTGGCAGCCATGGGCGCCACTGCGCAACGATCCTGGCAAGCCAACTCCGAATCGAATCAGACCGTGCGCCACAACCCTTTTGATCTGCCCCACGATGTCCTCGTCGTCGTCCTGAGCTCACTGGCCATCCTCCTTTGTATGCTCGGACTGTTTGCTTGGTATCTGCGACGACGGCACGGCCCCCGGCGAATTCGCGACCAGCATGGCACGGTCTCGCGCAAGCGCACCAGGAAGTCGAGCAGACGGAGCAAATAGCGGTCGGAAAGGGGGCGTCCACTGGTTACCTCCTTGCAATGGCTCGCACGGCTGGGGGCTTCCATTCCGGTGCCCAGGCGCCGCTACGTTGCTTACCCGGACTAGCAACAGCTCAGACCGCCCATCATGCGCTGATGCATCAAAAGCATCCCTACCACACCAAGGATGGCAATCACGCCGACGGCGGCGCACACAATCAAGATGACTTTCCAAATTGACGATTTGTTCATACTCTCGCTCCTAGCGGCCTGTGTACGCTTTCGCGCCAATTGATGTGCCGCACCTGGTGCTGATCGTCGCCCCTGATTTCCTTGACAAGGATCTTTTGTATGACTGTTTGGTAAGCGGTCTTTTGAGGGCGTCCCTTGCGGCCGCCGGCGGTATCCGCTAGGCGTCTGAGGACTTGAGCGTCCAGGGCAGCAGAGCCTCGTAGTCGTCGGCGGTCTGTGCGTGTGGCAACGCCTTGAACAAGGCAACGAGATACTGATACGGATCGACGTCGTTGGCCTTGCAGGTTTCCACCAGTGAGTAAAGACTTGCGCTGGCGTTGGCACCGGCCACGGTGTCGCAGAAGAGGAAGTTTCTCCGTCCGATCACGAATGGCCTAATCGCGTTCTCGCAGGGATTGTTCGAGATCGGCCAAGTTCCGTTCTCGATGTAGCGCACGAGCTTTGGCCACTGCCCATGCAGGTAGTGCAGCGCCTTGCCGAACAGGCTTTGCGGCAGTACGGTATGCAGGTGTTGCAGCAGCATCGTTTCGATCTCGGCCAGCAGCGGCTGGCTTTGTTCGGCGCGAACTTGCTGCCGTTGTTCCGGCCTCATCTCGAGCGTGTGGCGTTCGATGGCAAACAGCTTGCCGATGCGCTGCAGGAATCCGGTGACCGTGTGGTCGGCGCGCTTGTCCTTGGGCAAGGCTTGCTCCGCCTCGACCAGGTAGCGCCGCGCGTGCGCCCAGCATCCGAGGTGCACCAACTGATAGGTGTTTGCGACGTCGTCGTATGGTGCATAGCCGTCGGTCATCAACACCGACCCAGGCTTGATGCCGGCATAGAGAGCCGTAGCCTGCTTTGTCTCGCGTGTGGGGCTATAGGCAAACAACCGTACCGGCGGGCCCGTGCCATTCATCTGCGCCCATAGGAAGCTCTTTCTCTGGGCAGGCCTGCCGGACTCCTTGAGCACCTGTACCGTTGTCTCATCACCGTACACGACGTCTGCTTCCAGCAGATGGTCACGCAGCAGGTTGATGATTGGCTGCACCGCTTGGCCTACTCGCACTATGCTTGCGGCCAGGGTGCCGCGAGAGAGGTCCCCGCCGAAGCGATGCAGCAGCGCTGCCTGGCGGTACAGCGGCAGGCCATCCTGATACTTCGAGGTGATGCACCAGGCCAGCGCCGATTCGGTAAGGAGTCCCTTGGGAATAATGCGTGCCGGTGCCGGCGTCGTCTTGATGCCGCCGTCGCAGCATGGGCAGGCGTACTTGACCCGCTGGTGCTGGATCACGCGGACCTGTTGCGGCACGATGTCGAGCTGTTCGCTGACCTCAACGGCAATCTCGACCAGAGTCTGGCCATCGAGGGGGCAGACGCGTTCCGATTCGGGTAGTTCGTGACGAACCTCGACACGGGGCAGCGCCGGGTCGAGCGGCTTACGGCCACGCTTCTTGCGTGTGTGCCCGGCCACTTCGGTCTCGGGCGTACCTTCTTCTTCCTGCGCCGGCTGCGCGGCCGCTGCCGCCATGGCTTCGGCCTCATTGAGGAACAAGTCCTTCTGCTCCGAGCCTCGCGCCTCGCTCTTGGCGGCGAACAGCTTACGCTGGAACGCCTTGAGCTGTTCCAAGAGCAGGTCTCGCTGGACCGTCATCACACGCAGCTCGCCCTTGATTGCCTCGCGTTCCGCGAGTATTGCCTTGAGCTCGCGCTCGGCGTCTCGCAACAGTTGCAGCTCGGCGGCGGTAACGGTGACGGGCGTGGATGGCATGGCGGGTTAGACCGCTGCCGCCAAGCAGCGTTCACGCAGCGCGATGGTATTCTCGGTGCGGGTGCCGGCGCATCGCCTCGATGTCGATTCCCTCGAGCAGCCAGTGCAACTGTTCGACCGTCAGCGTGGCCACCGACGCCTCGCGTGGCCAAGCAAACCGGTCCGCCTCCAATCGCTTCAACAGTAGCCAGAAGCCGTTGCGATCCCAGCCGAGAATCTTGATGCGATCGGCCCGCTGGTTGCGGAACACAAATACAGCAGATGCAAACGGATCCAGCCCGAGCGCCTGCTCGACCAGCAGTGCCAGGCCGTTGATGTTCTTACGGAAGTCCACAGCGTCGCGATGCAGGTACACCCGCAGCCCAGCGTCGAGGCGGAACATCAATGGCCTCCATTCAGGGCTTCGATCATTGCCCTTACGAGCGCCACGTGTCGCTCGTCGCATTCGAGCTCGAGTGATACCCCGTTGGGTAGCTTCGCGCTCAAGAGTGCCAGCGGTAGCGCTCGCTGCGGTGGCGAATCGGCAGTCGCTGAGGCCGCTTCGCGGCGAGGCACCACGACCTTTGCAGGTGTCTCGATCGGCCGCGAATCCAGAACCTCCTGGACAACCGGCACGAATGCCGGCAATGCACCTCGCGCCTGCGCTGAATCTCGGTACTCCCGAATCCATTTGCGCAACTGATTAGCGTTGATGCCAGCCTTGAGAGCCGTGCCCGAAACCGATGCTCCCGATTGAAGGCAGAACTCAATCAGACGCCGCTTGGCCGCTGGCTCGTAGTCGCGCTTCCCATTGGAGCGGACTCGCACCGCCTGCAGCGGAAATAGGTCAATCTCGTCTTGGATCATGTTTGCGTCCGCAAAGTCTTTGCGGACGCAAGCCTGCCAACGTTCAGCCTTCAATACCAGACGTCGTCAATTGAGCGCTTACACTGTTTGCCTGGTATCCGCGACGCCCACAAGCCCGACCGAAGGCTGCCCAATCAATGCGGCGCCGACTCACTGGCGCGCACCAGAAAGTCAGAAAAATAGCTGCAATTTCCTACACCAACCTCGACTGTACACATCTGATGATGTCCGAGCTTGTTCGCCTGCCATGCCCGACAGGCAATGTACTGCCAGTTGATCGCATCGCTGCAAGCGGAAAAAGTGCGCCGAAGGGCCTAATGGACGCGGCTAAGTTGCTCCGGCTATCGTACTGACTTTTGTCCTGCTGCTTCGTCGGAACCGGCCTCACATGCGCCGTCTCGACGCGCAAGCGACCTAGCCGAGTCAGCTATCGTCGCGAGGGCGAAGCGGCTCCAGCGGGCGCAGCGCTTGAACGGCGCGCTTGAGCAGCAAGATCCAGTCATCCAACTCCTCTATGATGGCCTCGGTTTCGTCCACGAGGGTCGGGCCAGTGGTTGGATACGACAATGCGGCGCCGTTGATCAGAGTATGTGCCATGCCGTGCAAGCGCAGCAGATCGTCGCGCAGTCCGGCTGGCTCACAGCAACGCGCGCGGATCGCATCGAGTTGTTCCACCACGCGCAGGATGGTGGTCGTGTCGAACGTGTCCCGAAGCGCTTGCAACGCCTCAGCGTCGACCCTGCCGTAAGGTGTATCGGTATCAGGCATGGCGAGGCTTGCGGACGGAATGGGCGGGAGCGGCAAAGAGGCTGTCGCGAATCCAGGCTTCCGGCACCCGCTCCAGGTTGAGTTTATAGTCGCCGAAGCGCTTGATGTTGCTAGTGAGGTAGGGACTCAGGAAGCCGATGTCGGCCACGTCGACTTTGATCCCTTCCTTCACCATCGCGCGCAGGGCCTGCATCATGTCCGCCGTGTTCTGAAGAATCACGGCCGAGGCGATCAAGTCGTTGTAGCGCAGACGCTTCTGCTGCTCATCGGGATCGTTCTCGGCCAGCACATCGCCGCCGAACGAGAACCATTTGGCAAAGCCATTGTAGGACTCGATCTTGTTGGTGGTGGCGGTGATCTCCTGGCGCAACTCGCGGCTGCCAATCCATTCGAGCAGGAACGCCGTGCGCACGACCTTGCCGAGTTCCTGCGCCGCCAGAAACAGGCGGTTGCGGCGGCTTTCCGAGCCGAACCGGCGCAGCAGGAGCGGCGAGGAGATTGTTCCGGCCTGAATCGATAGCGCCACCTGCATCAGGTCCTTCCAGTGGAAGGCGATCAGGTCCCAGTCCACGGTGTCCGAGAACAGCCGGTCGATGTGCTTGTATTTGATGTTCGCATCGGCACGGTAAAGCTTCAGATCCTGCCAATTGCGGATGCGCGGCATCAGGTTGATGCCCAGCAGATGCGTGAAGGCGAACACCGCGGCCGACTGACCCTGGGTGTCGGCATGCACGGTATCGGCCTCGACGCTCAAGCCGGCCTTGAGCAGACCCTCGATCACGTAGATGGCTTCCCACACGCCGGGCGGAATGAAATGCCGGAACACCGCGATGTAGTTGTCGGCCACATGCCGGTAGGCCACCGCGCCCATCTTGCGGTACCGAAAGTGGTAGCCGGCCAGGAGGTTGTTGTCGTAGAAGTCGTACTGGGTGCCGTCAGCCGCGACGGTCTTGCCATCCCCCCAGTGCTTGGGCAGGTCGAGCCGCAGATACAGCTCGATCAATTCCCGCTGCGCGGTTTCGAGACGCTCCAGGCTCAGATGCCGGCGGTTGACGAACGACATCATGTGCGGCGTGACCCGTTCCCCCATATGGCGGGCCGCCTGGGTGGGTCCCAGGTTGCAGCCCATGGCGAAGATGGTCAGCAGGTAGCGCTCGGCCGCATTGCGGATCTTCGGGTCGCTGCCGGAGAGCGGGCCGAAGTGCCGTGTGAAGCGGGTCCAGTGCTCGATGTTGGCCAGCACGTCCAGCAGGTTGCGCGTCGGCATACGTCGGATCAGCGCCTGCTGCAAGGCAACGGCGCTGGCCGGAATCTCCCGGGCGACGGTGCGCTTGAGCACCGGCTCGCCATCCTGGCCGATGGTGACGTGCTGGCGCTTGTCGGGAAAACCGGCATCCAGCGTGCGCGCCGTGTCGGCGAGCCACTGGCGCAGATACACCACGAAGTCCTGCGCGTTGGCTGGCATGTCCAGCTTGGCGCAGTATTCCGGCAGGCGCCGTTCGCATTCGCGCCAGGGCAGCAGGTGCGCACGGTAATCGGCAAAGGCATCCGAACCCACCACGCACAAGTCGCCGGATCGCAGCTCGTTGACCATATGCGACAGCACACAAAGTTCCAGATAACGGCGGTTGGTGGGCGCGCCCTGGTCGTGGGGGCGGCGCACCAGCTTGCGCCAACGCTCCGAGGCGAAGCTGACATCGACCTCGTCGGCGATCCATTCGCGGTGCAGGGATTCGTTGTCCAGCACCACCTCCAGCGCTGCCAGCAGGGTGCGAGACTGGCTGGTCGACTCCCATTCCAGCACCTGTGCCAGACGGAGCATCACCGAGCGGTGCGCCCGGAAATGCCGCCATAGCAGCGGCAGGTAGTTGTTGCCGCTGAAGGCCCGCACCTCCGCGCAACTCTCGCGCAGCGGCTCCAGATCGCCGGACGGCGCGAGGAAGCGGCGCACCTGCCGGCCTATCAGCGCGTCGTCCTGGCCATCGGCGACGATATCGACCACGCCGTCGAGCACAGTGACGAGTTTCTCCATCTGCGCGCGCTGACGCGACTGGATGCGCTCCATCTCGTCGCGCGCCCGCTTGTGGATCGCGCCCATGCGACGGATGAACATCTCCGCGAGGTCGTCGCGGGTGCGCACGCGCATATGATTGAGCAAGGCGACGATCAGCGTGTAGCGCTTCTCAGGCAGGATCTCCCGTAGATTGGCCGCGTCCAGGCTCATGGCCTGGCTGGCCAGCGAGCGCAGCTTCGAGGCAGGTACGCCTGCGATTGCTCGAGAGAAATCGCCAAAACCGTCCAGTAAGGTCAGGTGTTCTATGAGTAAGTTGAGATGCTTGCGTGATGGACGGCGCGCGTGGCGCTTGATGTTGTTGTAGGCGGTCAGGCGGTTGGTGAATTCCCGGGTGAGAAGCCGGTCCAGCCGCTGCTGATCCTCATCCGACAAGCGCCTTGCGACGCGTCGAAACAGCGCGGTCTGCGTGCGGCTGTGAATCTGCTCGGCAATGTTGACCAGGGTGGAAAACGCTGGCAGCTCGACCTGGTGCAGGATCAGCGCATCGATCGTGGCGTTGATGATGTCCACCTGCTGGTCCATCGTTTCCGCGGCTTCGCGCGCGGCGCGGATCGTGACCTCGTTGGCATCGGTGCCAATATAGGGCTGGACGCCGAGAAATTCGCGCACCGCCGTGTAATGCCGGTACAGCGTGGGGGACAGCTTGCGGTCATAGCCAAACGCGGCATCTGACGCCAGACCAGCGCTGGCGCGCACGTGGTCGATCACGACGACGGGAATGCTGTCCAGGTTGGGGAAGTAATGCAGTTGCTGGAAGACCTTCAGCAGCACCAGCAAGCCAAGTCGCGGACCTTGTCCACGGGTTGAGCGGGTGGCCCACTCCAGTTCCTCGGCATCCGGCGTGTAGCACGCCTGCAGCTCCTTGGTGGAGAAAACCTTCGGGAAACGCGGGTAGGCGGTACGCTCGACGGTGGCCATACAGGATCTCGGCAATCTCTGAAGGGCCAGCCAGTCTAGCCGAGAACGGTGGCAAAATTCTAGACCAGCGTTATAACTAACCTGAATGTTTTTGCTTGTCTATATAACCTCAGGGATTATGATAGCCGATTGCCCGCATCTTGGCACGACCCGCATCATGGTCACACCATGGGTGGTGGAGGAGGCGATCAGGACATGCACCGTTCGATGGCGCCTGGCATGAACAACATGATGTCGATGCAGTCGACCGGTGACATTGATCGCGACTTCGCAAACATGATGAAGATGCACCATCAGATGGCGATCGATATGGCGAGAACGGAAGCGGAAAAGGGTAAATCGCCTGAGATGAAAAGGATGGCCGACGATATCATCAAGGAGTCTCAACGCGATATCAGAAAGATCGACCAATGGCTGGAGCAGAGGAAATAGCGGTAAAACGAACCGGCTATTGGCATCCGGTTCCGGAATGCGCGGTTGCTTGCGCCCCGGCCAATCCTCAGTGAAGTGAACCCTGTACCCGGAGAATGGAAATGTCGACGCAAAACGCTAACGAGTCCCTCCGGGACAGCCAATCACCGCTATTCCAACTGAGCGACTATCTCGCTCGTCGAGTTGCTATAAGGGCAATCGGTCTGGGCTTGGTGATGGCATTGATCCCTCCGCTGTCCCACGGGTCGCAGCCGGGCAGAGGGATCACTGCGGGCTTCGAAGTCCGACTGATTCAATTGATTATTGACCATCACTATTCCGCATTGCGGATGACGGAGTTGGCGGCAGGTACCGACCCACAACGCACCGGCAACCTTACGCCCGACGAAGGCACGTCGCCAACGCCTGGCTACCCGGTCACCCGCCCGAAGTCTTCCCTTGATGAAGTGAAGTCAATGGCGAGGATGGAGAATCGCTCGCAGCGCGAAGAGATCGCACATCTGCGCGTGTTGTTGCGGCAATGGTACGGCATCGACTATGAACCTCGTGTGCGACAGGAACAGCAGCAAATGCTGGCTTTTTTGGACAACGCGCAACCCGGTAGGCAATTCGACCATGTTTTTCTGGAAGTCTTCAGCCGCCATCACTACACGTTGCTCCAACCGTTGAACGCATGTATCACCGGGGCGGACCGGCGCCATGATGAGCTGATCCGCCTTTGCACCCAGATGTGGCACGTCCAGACAGCGGCCGTCGACGAGATGCGACAGCTGCTTGAACGCCATTTCCACATTGCCGACTATCAGCCCTTCAGCGTAGACCGCCCACTGCACGGGCAAGCGGGTAGCCCGAGAGGGCAGCATAGCGGAGGAGACTAGTCCCAAGCGGGGACCAACAGGGCCACGGTCGAGGAGGCACTAGTGCCCCAACACGTAAACCGACCGTGGCTACAGCAGTCACTTTACTTGACGAACGCCGCGCATCGAGTGTGCGCCCACGCCCATTGTTGTCTGGCCAAGCCACGGTGTCATGCGCGCGCCACCAGCGGCTCATCGAAACCGCTCGGTGCAACGGCGTGTCGGTAGGCAAGGTCGCCAGCCGGATGGCCAAGCTCGATGTAGGTGCAACCCGGCGGGCATTGCTGTAGGACCGCGCGTGGAACTGGGTTAGCGACGCAATGCGGCCCGATTCAAGCAGTGGCACATCGGGGAGAATGCAGATGACCGATTTTGTGTTCGACTGAGGAGCGTGCGAGCAAATCTTGCCGCTCGAGCCGGTGATCGCATTGCGTGTCCCGCGTGCGGCTCGACCGAAGGCAAAATAAGAATGCCGACTGGCCCTTTGGCGCACTTGTCGACTGGGTCTTTGGCCAAGCCCGTGGGCTCACGGACTGCAGCGCCCACTAGGATTGCTGACGGCTCCATTCGATGGCAGAATTCCCCCGCCCGCACCCCAATGCGGACATTGGCGCGACGCTCCCAGAAAGCTCGCGCTTTTTTTTGCGCCAGCTCAAGGCCGTCATGACGGGGCTTGGCGATCGGCCTGCTCCTGGTCGTCGCGTTCGTATGGCAATCCGTCAGGGGAAAAACTGGCGAACTTCTGCACGACACCGGCAAGCGAGCGCCGTGCAGGTCGGATCCGCAATTCGTCGCCGATGCGCTCGATCTCCAGTTCGATATCCGTATCCTCGTATGCAAGCGCGGCCGGAATACAAACCGCGAACGCGTCGCCATACTTGAAGGCTCTCGTGATGGCCATTTTTCCTCCGACGGTCGTCACGTTGCAAGCGACCGGGCTTAGCGCTGCGCACAATAACCGGCAGCTGCTTCGCCGGTGACGGCAGCCCGCGACGCACCTAAGGCGAAGAAGGTAACAGAGTCTCAGCGATCCAGCCAAGCCGTGCACGGCCGCGCCCGGTTCACTGCAGTGGGGTAGCTCCGCCTAAGGTGAACGTCATCAGCCCCTCATCGAGCGCCTTTTTGATGCAGCCAATCAATTGGCCTGAGGCCTGCGGCGTCAAGCTCAACACGGTGGGCAGCCCCTCCACCTGGCCAGAGACGCCCATGACGATATTGATGTCGACGCGGTCACCTTTCAGCGTCACGCTCAACGGCCCATCAACAGGAATGGTCAACGAGCGGTTTTGCGCCGCGGCGTCTTCGGCCCGCTGCTGTGCGCTCGCGTCATTGTTGTCTTCGGCCACTTGATGTCCTGGTTGATTATAGGGAAATGTCGTAACGCCACGCCACGCCCTGGTCCGGCACCGCGCATAACGGGAAGAATCCGGCGTTGCGCGCCATTATGCCCCGCCGAAACGTTGACGATGGAGGCATCCTGTGGGCGAGCCGTGAGGGCGCTGGGTCATGTCTTATTTGTATCTAGTCATGGCAGTCCTCGGCCTTGACCGAACACCACCGCTGAAAAAGACGCCCGCCGCAGCGGGCGCTACGCCGGGTCGGGAATCCGGCGAAATCGATCGTCCGGTGAACACGGCGCGCTAGCGACGGTCCGAAAAGGGGCCTGAGTGTGCTGTCAGGCGCTGCAGCAGCACGGCGTCCTCCAACGGCGCCGGCGCTGGCTCCAGGTGCAACACCGGGGCGTCGGGAAATATCGCCGCGATCAGATCGGTCGGCATCGGTTCGGTGGGCAACGGGCCCAGTTGCAAGACCCGGCTGCCTTGTACTTCCGCCACCATCCAGCCTTCTGGTACATGGTAGAGGGCGGCAATCAACGGGTCGTCGGCTCGGTCGGTCATCGCACACATGAAAGTGGGCACGGCAGCGATTGTAGAGTCCAGTCGCCATAAAGTGCCAGAGACGGTACATAATCGGCGTCGGGAAAACCACACTGTCCCGCGCAATGAATCTGGCCCGACTTGAGGCAACTCTGCTCCTGCTGCACACGCAGGCGGCCGCACAACGCCGTCGCCTATTCAGGCAACGCTGGCGCCCTGGCCGCATTTGTGTGGCGCATGCGAACAGCGTGCTGTGGCGCTTGCATGCCCGTATCGCCCTGCTCGAGCGCTACCTGGCGAGCGCGAAGGCACAACGCCAATCCGACGAGCGAGCGTGGATTTGCCGCCCATGGCTACGGTGTAGCGAATGGGCAACCCGCGGACGACAACGATGACCTCAGCTCCAGACACCGCCATTGCCCCCTTGCCGCCGCAGCCGATGACGGCTGCCCGCTTTTCGCCGGCCGCGTTGATGGTCCCGCTTGCCTTGATGCTGGTGGCCGCGATCACGGCGCTGACAGCCACCGCACTCCTGCAGATGCGCCGGGACGCGCTCGCCAGCGCCCGGGAGGCGTCAGCCAATCTTGCTTTGACTCTGGAGCGCAGCATCGCGCGCAACCTCCAGTTGCACGAGGCCTCGATGCGCCATGCGCTCGATGCCATGCGCAATCCGGCCGTCATGGCGTTGGCCCCGTCGCTGCGCCAGCGCGTGCTGTTCGGTGCGTTCAACGAAGGCGAAGACATCGGCGCACTGCTGGTGGCCGACGCACAAGGGCGCCTGATCCTCGATTCCCGGCACTGGCCGCCGCGCGCGGTGAACCTGGCCGATCGCGACTACTTCATCGCGCAACGAGACCTGGGGCAGTCCGCGGTCTACTTGAGCCGGCCGTTCCAGCCTCGCTTAGTCCCCGACAACCCGACATCGATCGCACTGAGTCTGCGCGTGCCGGGCCCCGACGGCCAATTCGCGGGCATCGTGGCCAGCACGCTGCGGCTGGAGTATTTCCGCAAGCTGTTCGCTGGCGTGGCCCTGGGCGAAGGCGGCGCGCTGGCGTTGATGCGCCATGACGGCACCATCCTCATGCGCCGGCCCCTGGATGCCAGCCTGATCGGCCGCACGGTGCCGACCACGCCCGCGTTTGCCCCCATGCTTCGTGAACCGCATGGCGAACTGATTGCGGCAGGCACAGTCGACGGCATACGGCGCCTGTACAGCTTCCGCCGGGTCGATGGTTTTCCGCTGACGATTGTGGTGGGGCGTGCGATGGACGACGTGCTGGCCGTCTGGCGCACGCGAGCGTGGTGGTTTGCCGGGCTGGTGATGGCGATGAACCTGGCCATCGTGACACTGGCCATCTCGCTGGCACGGCAATGGCGGCGACGCCTCGCGGTCGAAGCGCACCTGCGCTGGCTGGCGGACACTGACGGCTTGACCGGCCTGGGCAGCCGCCGCGCCCTGGATGAAATCGCCGACCGCGAATGGCGCCGCAGCCGGCGCGAGGTGCGGCCGCTGTCGCTGTTGATGATCGACGTGGACTATTTCAAGCAGTTCAACGACCGCTACGGCCATGTGGCTGGCGATGATGCGCTCGCCGCCGTGGGCAAATGCGTTCGCCAGCAGTTGCGCCGTGCGGGCGACTACGCGGGCCGCTATGGCGGGGAGGAATTTGCCGTGTTGCTGCCCGGCACTGACGCGGCGCGCGCAGCGGCCATCGCAGAAGCCGTACGGGCGTCGGTGCTTGCGCTCGGCATAGAGAACGCGGGAAGCCCCTTTGGCCGAATCAGCGTCAGCGTTGGCGTGGTGACTGAAGGCAATGGTAGCGCATCGCCCGTCTATCCGGACCTGCGGGCGTTCTTTCGTGCAGCCGACGAGGCGTTGTACCGGGCCAAGCGCGCCGGCCGCAACCGCGTGTTGAGCTTGCGCGCTGCCGATTCACCAGCATGATCGGCTAGTGGCCGCACCCATCAGGGAGGCTCCTTGCCGATGGGCGGGCCGAAATCCACCTCCCCATGGAAATTCTCAGGCGTGATGCCAGCTTGCAGCCCATCGAGGTCGTACTGCGCCTCGCGCAGCGGCTCGATGACAATGTGCTCTCCGCGTACGTCAACGGCCGCATTCACGCGCAAGTTAGCCGCTTCCATGATCGCGGCCGGGATGCGCACTGATGCGCTATTCCCCACTTCTTTCCTCCCTCACAGGCTCTCGCCGCGTTTTACTTCAATGGTCCAGGGGCAAAAACGCGTGGTGTAGGGCGATGGCCTCGGATGGCGGGGTTCGCGCATGCCGACTTTGCCACGTTTGCCCCTCAATGATCATGGCTGGCGCTAGGCGGTCCGCGTGGCGCGAGACACGGGACAAGTAGGCGTTGACGCCGCGCACCGCCGCTGCACAGGTGCCCGAGAGCACATAGCCAACCATGAAACCGACCGCGTGGTTCCCACCATACTTGCCGGCAGCGAATCGATCGACGCCTTCGATCACGTACTCGCGACACAAATGCGTATTCGATCCGGCGATCCGCTTGCATTCGATGATGGCATGGGGATCGTGCTCCTGCGTGCGCAAGAACACTTCGATTAAAACCAGCGGAATGTCGGTGCGCCCATCCGGCAGCACCACGCTGGGCGTCGAGCGCGACTCGGTGCCCGGCAGCACGACCAACTGCAAGGGCGAGTTCTTCAGTGCATGGCGCATGCCATCGCGCAAGCGCTCGGTCATCAGTACCTCACCTGCGTCGGTGTTCACGTCTGCGGCCGCACACGCGTGCTGCCAACCTGCTGCCACCGTCACCAAGATAGCAGCCACCACCTCGGGAGCCAGTTCGATGAACTGCCTGCCAAGGGCCGATGACGTCTCATAAGGAATCCTCAAGCGCGCCCCCCTACAAAACTCTCCGCCACAACGGCATCGGCATCCTCCAATGCGGCAATGTCCATCCAGTGACGGCGCGCTGCCGGCTTGATGATGACCACCTCGTTGCGCCCGTGCACGCGCAGTTCTCGCTCGGCACTGACTGCCGTGGCAATTTTCACTTGCAGACGATTGCCGATTCCCGCCAGCACGTCGCGCAACTTCCCGCCCGGACGGATCATGGACACGCTGCTCTTTCCCGGCCCCTCCTCCAAAATGAAGCGCACGACGCGAAGCGCGGCCTCCTTCGGCAGATCGATAATCTCTGCGCGCATATGCCGCTTCTTGCGCACAGAAAGCCACGCGTCCATGACGGACAGGAAGGTCCCTGCATACGAGGTCACTTCCACGTTACTGTCCGATGGCGCCATGGCGGCTTCACGCCCCTGCTCCCATTGCCAGCCCGCACGCAATAGTCCGTCTTGGATCACTACGCGGTCGGCCTGCCCTAGCTCATACAAATCGAACACGGCATCATCCAAGGCCTTCCAGTCTTCGGCCTGGACTTCGCGTTCGCGCAATGCCCGTGCGAGCACCAGAAGCCGCTGGCCTGCGGCCGAACTGACGGCGGACGAGAGCTCCGGCACCGGCAGCATCTCAACGTCTCGAATCAGCAGCTTTCGCTTGTAGACGCCGAACTCGGAAGCAGTCAGGCCGAAGAACCACGAAGCCAATGCGGAACTCAGAATCATGGCGAGCAGATCGGCCACCGGCTTCTGGCGCGCAGGCAATGACGCTGCGAAAAATGCGTCGGTGAAGATCAGATCCTGTTCAGCCACCGCCACGATCGCCCTTGGCTGAGCGAGCAGCATCTCCTTGACGATCAGCAGGGGCGCCCGATAGATTTGGCGTGCGCGCGGTCGTTGCGCCTTGGCATGGTGGTATCTCGCAAGACCGTCGGCAATCTGGAAGTGCCGCATATCACGGGTCTGCAGCAGCCCCAATCCGTTGAGCTCGCTGGCATCGAGCGTCCAGTTTTCCCGTTTGCCTTGGGTCAGCCCATCTCGGAATTTGGCATTCAGGACGGCAAGCCGCTCCCCCAGACTGCCATGCGTCATCGTCAGCTCATCGAGCAACATCAGATCCCGGCGACGCCCCACCGCGGCCGCTTTGAGCTTCAGGGGCTGCTTTTCGATTTCACCTAGGGTGAGCTTGAGGATGTCACTTGGAGCGACTTCGAACGAATGAGTTTTCGCGCCGCTGGGTGTCCATGGAATCTGCACGACGGTGATCTGATCGGCCCGCTGCTCGGACCGATGACGGGCGAAAAGCACCACTGCCGGCATCGTGGCGGTGGCGAACAGCCAGCTGCACAAGTTCGATAAATTGACCAGCGTCACCGGCGCCAGCATGCGCATGACATGGTGGGCCGCCTTCATTCCCGTGCCACTGCGGCTGAAGAACGGCGTGGCGCTCAGAATCACGCCAAAGCGAGTCTGCGCATGCGAAAACTCGGCCGCCCGCAGTACAAAGTCCAGGCCCTCTCCCCGCGGCTGCGTGGGTACCCCGGTGGTCATCGCTTGGCGCCGTGCCTGCGTACCGGATTGTCCCTTGAAGCTCCAGGGGGGATTGCCAACAATCAGGTCGAACTGCCTGAGCCCCGTCGACGTGGTTAGCACCGCCTTGCCGTCGCCTTGCCGTTCGATGGTCCTGGCATCGCCCACGAGCAACGTTCTGCCAATCAACGGCTCGAATTTGAGCGACTGTGATGGCTGCGGATCCGGATCGAGTTCGAGCGCGGCCAGGTACAGGCTGAAGGCGGCCACCCGGATCGCGGCTTCGCTGATGTCCACACCATGCACTTGTCCATAGAGGGTGGAGCGAATCAACTCCCGCGTGGGCGGTTTGCCACCGGCGCGCAGATACACTAGGCGCCGCAGTGCTTCGACTAGGAAGACCCCTGACCCGCAGGTCAGATCGAGCACCGATTCCCGTCCCGTCAGGCCATCCATGACCTCGTCGAGAATCAGCGACACGACTGACAGGCGCGTGTAGTGCACGCCGTTGCGCAATGCCTCCGATTTCTGCCCGTTCGCGTCCGGATCGGCATGCGCGAACTGTTCATAAATCGAACTGATCAGTTCGACCGGGATGACGTCGAACTGATACGGGAAGAATGTAAGCTGGCCAGTTTGCGGATCGACCGCTTCGAGGAACTCGGCGACGCGCTGCAAATGCTGAGCGGCCGGCGTCGTTCTCACCGACGACGGCGGGAACATGTCCCCGTTAAAGGTTTGCGCCAACCACTGAAACAGCTTGGTTGTAGCACTGCGGTCGCGCAGAATCGCCGGCAGCGCCGTGTAGCCGCACACGCGCCGCAGGCGCGCGGCACTGACGATGCCGCGGTCAATCAGGTATTGGGTAAAGATCACCCGTCCGATCAGCGCTTGCGCCGCGCTGCGTACCAGATTGCCGGCGACCAAATCCCGTTCGAGAAAGGCCAGGTCCGAAAGCAGCTTCTGGTCGACACCGGTCTTGCGATCCACCGCCGGTACTTGCGCCCAGAACTGACCGGTTTCGATCGCCAGTCGCCCGGCCAGTTCGTCCAGTCGATGCAGGGAGTCTTCGATCGTTTCGAAGCGCCCGATCAAGTGCTTTTGCGCGTCGCCCTCCTGCAGCGGGGTACCAAAGCCGTTGTACAAGTCGATGCGCTGGGGGGAAACGACCCACAGCAGTGG
This sequence comes from Cupriavidus taiwanensis, assembly GCF_900249755.1. Taxonomy (NCBI): domain Bacteria; kingdom Pseudomonadati; phylum Pseudomonadota; class Betaproteobacteria; order Burkholderiales; family Burkholderiaceae; genus Cupriavidus; species Cupriavidus taiwanensis. Next base: position 9,527 of record NZ_LT976855.1, on the reverse strand, counting down.
CGAAAATCCTTCGTTCCATACTTCACGCCGCCATTGGCTGACAACGTCATCGGTCGGGGGAGTCGCCTCGAACTTGAAGTAGACCGTCAGCGCCGAGGCGCTACGCCATGATGCATCCGGCACGAAGGCGCGGCCGCGCCGGGAAGCCTGGGCATCGCGGCCCAGTCGCAGGCCGGCTGCGGGTTGTCCGTCGGGAAGAAAACCCGTTGCCGCAAGAACGTGCTCTAGCGTTGCCGATATCACGCCCGGCTCCGTACGGCTTCGGGTGGAAAGGGAAGCGCAGCTTGCGCCGGCGCGCTCATCGCGGGCAACACCTGTTGTTGCAAGCGGGCAATCAACGGATCGAGCGCAACCACCAGTGTCGGTTCCGTCAGTACGTCTTTGCCGCTCCACGAATCGGCCCCATGCAGGCTGGCCGTGGTCGGTGTGACCAGCACGATGGCGCCTTCCATCAGTGGCGCGCTTGCGGCGAGCACCCGGAACAACGCATCCACACCGACACTGACCGAACCGATGTGAACGCCCAATGAACTAACCAACGCCTGGGTGACGGACAAACCGAGCAAGTCGGCGAAGCTAAAGCGGGCCGCTTTCCCCGTCTTCGAAGCGAGGTAGGGGATGGCCTTGCGCCAATGCCTGACGGTTTCCGTCGACACCCCGGTGAGGGTACGCATTTGATCCTGCGTGAACTGAATAGCGGTAACAGTCGGCATTCGCGTTGCTAACAACATAAATATGCGTTGATTCTCCCATGTACTTCCGTTTGAGGCAACGGCATACTGCGATAACAATCGCGGCACGACGGAGTTCCATGCGGGCGACGCTGGAATGACAAGACATCTACTAGGCCACAGCCGGCGCTTGACACGGCCGGCTTGGTCTTCGACGGCGCGGTCACCCTCGCTCTGCTGGTTTCCTTGGAGACCGGGGGCAATCTTGCGCTGACGCTCGAGCGCAGCATCTCCCGCACCCTGCAGGTGCATGACTTGCGATCGCCGGCGTCGCAACTTCGTTGCAGGAACCCGCTGTCGTGTCGCTGCCCGCCTCCTGCGGGAGCGCGCCCTCTTCGACTTCGCCATCAATGCCCAGGACACGGGATCATTGTTCGTCAGCGATGCGCAAGGCAAACTTGCGCTTTGACTCGCAGCAGTGGCCGTCAAGTCGCTCTACGTCGCACATCGCGATTACTTTTCAGGCGCGCCACTGGGATTACGCCGGGCTGTATATCAGCCGGCCGTTTCAAGGGCGCCTGCAGCCGAGCGATAAATTCCTGGAGCTGAGCCGGCGCCTGATTTCGCCTGACGGCAGCCCGGCGCTGGGTACAGTGGCGTAACCCCTTGCTAAGCCCACCGGAGGCCGGGATTGCCGCTGACGGCATGAGCGCGCTTGCCCCGCTTGGCAACGGGGGCACGGTATAGTATCGACGGGGTGGCAACGTCGGGAGCATCGGATGCGAACAAGAATACGGAAGTCGGGCAAGGGCGCCTCGCTCCGGCTCCCGGCCGAGATCGTGGAAGCGGCCAGGGATGAGTATGACGTAGAGGCTCTGATCACCGGCATCACACCTGAAAACCGCCACGGTGAAGTGGATTTCGGCCCGGCCGTGGGCCAGGAACGGCAGACCTCCGGCCATCAAACGGCGTCTGCCCAGCCCCATTCACCGAGCAGACGCCGGCCCTGATGGCTGCCGGCCACCGCGGGCACAGCGGCTCCTCTTCCAGGCTGCTATACAATCGATGCATGAAACCCGTGGATGGCTCGCGCATACGCTATGGCGACCAAGTGCGCCTTGCGTTGATTGATGGCCATCACTATTCGATGGCTGAGGCGACGCGCGCTTGTGGTTTGTATGGTGGGCTGATTGAAACAGGGCGCCGCCTCGCCAGCCCGGCGTCACTCGTAGCGGTGCAGATCGCGCGCCGCGACCGCGCTGCCGCCAGTGCCCTGCAGCTGGAACGGCGCGGCAAGGCACCTCCGCGTCGACCGTCTTAGCCCGCCTGCCGTCACAGGCGGGCTTTTTGTCGCCTCACCGTATCGGCAGCCGATCGGTGCGCTTCATCCCTGGTCGCACCAGCCTACTCGCTACGGCCGACTGACCCAGAACATCCGCAAAACGCGACCACGATGCCCAACGGATAGCTGCCGGCCCGGTGGTGCCCTGATTTCGGGACCGTAGACGGTTGACGGCCGCCGGCGGTCCCTCGTGCGCCCGGCCCGCCAGCGCCGCCCCTCACCCTCGAGACTGGTGGTCGGCCGATCGCCAATGCAGAAGCGACGCTCCCTGTTCATCGCTGCGCAAGCGCACACAGTAGAGGGGATCCTGGCGGTGGGAAGGGTGGCTGCCGGCTTCAATATCGTCCAACCAGCGCGTGATGGCGCGATGCTCGCTATCGATCTCCCAGCGCGCGGCAGTCCGGAACAGGTCAAGCAAAGGGGAGTCCCGATTCCATTCGCAGCAGGGCCATACCCGTTGCATGAGGTAAAGATAACCGTCCGGGGACACCTGCGCTCCCTCCTTATAGGAGAGCACGCCAGCATCGCGCATCGCGTGCGATTCCTTCAGAAAGCGATACATCTCTTGCTGCGCGAGCCGCGACGGCAGCGCCCTGCCCTGGCTTCCCCAGTCCAGCTCCAGGTCCTGCACCGCCACTTCAAACGGGCATTGCAACGGCTCTTGTCCCAACTCATCAGGCTGGGTCTGGATCCAACAGAACGCGCCGAACCCGGCGTTGACGCGCTCCCACCGACACCCGCAGGTGCCATGGCGCTGCCGGATCTGCTGCTGAACGGCCTGGCAGTACCACGCTGGCGAGCCTTCGGACGTATCGCCGCTGTCCTTGTAGAACGCAAACAAAGAGTCAAACCGCAAGCCACGTTCGCCAAGACGCGCCAGCTCGCGACTGACTGCGCGCGGAAAGCGCGCCTGATGGACGACCCACGCGCCACCGCGGTCGGCAAGCAGTGGCTCGAGCTCGGTGGGCAGGGGGGCAAGCGTATGCAGCTGGCCAAGGGCCTGCGTCATCGTGACTGCGCCACGATGCGTCCCTGCCTCGGACCGCCACAACTCGCCTGCCTGCATCCGCTTGGAAGCGTCGCACGCGTCGTGCACCCACGCTGCCAAGGTCAGCAGCGCCCCGGGCTCGCGCGTCGGAAATCCGTCCGGGGCGAAGTGCGGCCAAGCGGCGCAATGCCCCTGCATCAGGCGCTTGAACGCCCCCAGGCGGCGCTCGCCTATGTTCCCGGTCCGGTTGGCCGGTACGGTGGTCAGCGCCGTCAGGTGGATGGGGCACTTGGTTAGCCAGGGCACCTCATGCAGGTAACTGTGATAGCCCTGTTGCGCACAGGCTGCGCAATACCGGACGCTCGGCCCCTGACTGTAAGCCGCAGGGGGCGCATAGGTGCCGCACTGACGAAAATTGAGCGCGTGCTGGAGGACATCGGCCAACCGAGCCGGGTCCTCGCCCAAGAGCGAAGACACCCGCGCGACGTCATCATCGGAGGCGAACCCCAGATGGCGCGGTTCGACGCCCAGGAACGCGGTGCCGGCCCGCACGGGGACGCCATTGAGCGCACAAAACCTGGCGACGAACGACAGCGCCGACTCGTAGGGGCGCAGATTGTGTGGCCACCAGTTGACCGAGGGATAGCCCGCCACTGCTAACTGCCCGCGGCGATGATTCTCATGTGGTCAGAGAAATTGGTCTTGGCCAATTCTCTGAGCCAATTCTCGTAGCAGGTCGCCTCGTCCCAGTCCATGCCGCGGGCCAGTTGGAACAGCACGCTCTCGGTCGCCTTGGCAACGTGTTGCATCGGAAACTCATGCCGCCGTCGCGCCTGCTGCGGTGACAACTCGACCAGGGCGTTCCAGAGAAGCTTGGCGCTGCCGGCCAGCCGGCGCCCGCGGGCAAAGTCCTCTGGCGCAAAATACGCCAGAAACGGCACCCCGCTGTCGACCGGCCATTCGGAGTCGACGTCATAGCCGTTCAGCACATACTCGACCTCCCGCACCGAGCGCAGACCGTGAAAGCGCGCATGGGCTGCCATGAAGCGGGCGGCCACGTGCGCGTTGCCGGTGCTGGCCATGTATTCATGGCGATAGTTCAACTGATGCGTGCCGACCGAGAAGACGCTGAGCAGGTAACCGTCGTAATCGAGATCGTTCTGCAGGCCCACCAGCCACTTCCACTCGCGCAGCGTCAAATCCTGCGCTTCGTCAATCAACAAGACGACATAGTTGCGACACGCATTGTTGGCGATGGCAATGAAGCGTTGCCGACAGAGATAGGCCGCCTCGACCCGCTTGGGCACCTTGGCCGGGTTGACGAACTCGAAGTGCGACGCCATCAGAATCTGATGCCAGAACGCCGCTTCGTTGGAATGACTGTCGGGGCGTCGGCTCCATACCACCAGGGGCACGACTGCGCTAAATCGTTCCTCCAGCACCTTGCCGACATACCACTGCACGCAACGCGACTTGCCGAGCCGCGACGCCCCATAGATATAGCCGCCCGGGCGCTGCTGATCGATCCATTCGCCCATCTGCTCGATCATGGCATGCATCGGCGGCGTGTAGACCGCATACTGCTTGGTCACAATGCAGTGACGCGGATCGATGCGCTCAGGCAGCGAGAACGACACGTTCTACTCCGTTCGCGCCATGCGCCGCGGGGGAAGCTCACCCTTCCGATCCGTGCCCAGGTCACCGGTTGTGTCAGCCCGTGTCACGGCCGGCGCGACCTCGGGCGCCTGTCCACCTCGGGATGACCCGCCGCGACCGCGCTCCAGTGCGGCATCGAGCATCACGGCACCAATGGAAAGCTGGGAGGCGGCCGCCAGGATGCGCCTGGCTTCCAGGTACGCCGGATGAACCGGGAGCTTCTTGTGCGGCTGCATCTCGACGTACTGGATGAAGGCTTCGATCGCATCGCCGCCGGGGGAAATCGCAAACTGGCCTCTGGCACAAGCGCGGCAGATGGCCGCGCGTACCGCCAGGCTATGCGGCGATAAGTGCCATGGCGGCGCTGCGCGCAGCACCCCCAACGGCACACCATCGAGCGTTGAGGCCAGCGCAACGCGGCAATCGTCCTCTTCATGGCAGATCACCCAGATCTCGGTGCCCACCAGATCCTGCCGGTTGTGCAGTACCTCGTTGCTGTAGCGGCCATAATGGAAGTTCACGTACGGTGCCCGCCCCACCGCCGCGCCGCCCCTGACCACACAACGCCTTCTCACGCTAAACAAGCCTTGCATGGCGGCGGCATCCACCCGGCGCCACGTCTCGCCGCCATGCCGATGCAGGAAGGCCGCATACTGCAAGGGCGTCCGGTTGCCAATGCCGCGGTGAGGGGTAGCGTTATAGTTGGCGATCAGCACGCCCAACAGCTCTTCGGCATATTCGTACTGGAAGCGGCTGGCCAGCGCCACGCCGTCTGGCTCACGGCCCTGCCGATCTTGCGGCTTAGCCCCGGTCGTGTTGGTCAAGCGCTGAAAGCCACGTCCGGCGAGGTTGCGGAAAAACGACTCAATGAACGGGCGATCGTCTTTGCTTCGTCGTGCCGCGAACGAATTGCGCGGCTCCAGCAGGGTCGAACCCACGGCCTGTTGGAGCGCAGCGCGAACGTGCTGGCAGGTTTCCGCCAGTGCGCCGTCGACGCTGGTTTCATCCCAACACAGCCCCACAAATTCCTCGCCGAGCGAGCCAAGCAGCCCTGCATCAGGCAAGTATGGGGTGGCGGAAAAGGTCACGGGACGCAGCTTCGGCCGGCTCAGTCCGGTCTTGATCGCCCGCAGCACATCGTCTTTGGAGACTTCTCGCCCGGTGCTGAAGTAATAGCCAACCACCGCGCGCGAAACCACTTCGAGGATCACAATCACCCAGAGCCGGTGCACGATCTTCTCCGTGAAGCCCCCGCCGGCGAGCGGCAGCGACACGCAGAAACGACCGTCCAGTTTGTGCGCGTCCATTTCGACCCGCTGCATGAACCGCAGCGCGGGCCGGCCGGACCCATCGCCGGCCTTGAGCTTGCGCACCAGATCGGCTCCCCCGATGCTGGCCGCGAGCGATTTCGGATCCGAGGACAGCACCTGTTCAACGAAGCGACAGATCGTAAAGTAAGCGCGAGTCGATGTATTGAACGGCCAGTCGCCGCGTGCCTCATAGCCGCGCTCGCGCAGTTGGTCAAGAAACCACAGCCAATGCCGTCGGGGCGATCGCCTGGCCTCGGATAACCGTTTGGACGATGGGCTGGAGCGGATGCGAGATTCGAACGACAAGCGCAGTTCCGGGTGCGCATCCAGCGTGGCTTGCAGTGCTCCGGCTGCCCCGCCGCCGAACCGGTCGACACGGATTTTCGTGCGGCGGCGGTATGGCCGTACTCTTAGCCACGGCACCAAGCCACGCCACCCATACGGCCGGCCATCGGGATGCGCCTGAAGACAACGCTCGGAAATCAAACGATAAACTTGCTTGTCGCTGAACGAGGTCAGACGCTTGATGGTGTGGGCGTCGGCGCCGGAAAGATAAAGCTGGACCGCGTGTTTTCTGGAAAAGTACAAGGCGCGCCGCGGATCGTCGAGCGCGCCCTCGTCTGGCGTTGGCCAACCCGACGTGTCGACGCGTTGGCCACGAACGACTCGCCCGCCGCCGTAATGTTCATCGTTGCCTGGATCCATGAACCGGTCCTCGACTTGGCAGGACGGGCGACATTGCCTAGGAAAACGTTTGAACGATAGAAGGCTTGCACGAGAATGCAAGCGACGCATCGGGCCAGGGCTGACACGCAGTCAGGCTCGGCGCGTCTCACAGGAGAAGTCCGTAGTGAACTTGCTACAGCCTTTCCCGCCCCGTCTGCCGACCGTCGCTGCGGTCCTCTTCCGGACAGTCGTGCGAGGCTGGCAAACTTCCCCAGGACACCAGCAAGCGAGCGTCGTGCCGGGCGGATACGCACAGTTCATCGCCTACCCGCTCGATCTCTGCACAGATTTGTTACAATTTTTAACTCGATGAGCCAGCCCTCTTTTCAAATGGGAAGCCCCGACGAACTAAGCAGAGAAGAGCTGTTGCTCCGCCTCATCGAGCGCTACGTCATGATTGGTGGCCGTTACTACCGTGACATACCGGCGGAGCAACAGGCGCAATACCTACCCGACGTCTGCGAGAGCGAATCGTATCGATGTGAACGGTTGCGACAGCTGCTATATGAGCACGGCGCATTTCGAGGAGTGCCTTTCCGAAAGGGACCGATCGAGGTGATGGACGCCTTTATTGCCCAAGGTCCGCAGCGGCTTGCGGCAGAGCGCGAGAGACAGCGCGCCAGTGCCGAAGAAGACGAGCAAATGCGGAACCGACTTCTTGCACGGCAAAGAGAGCGGGAACCTGAGATTGACAGGACCGCAGACAAGCACCGCCGGCTGAGCTGGCTACCTCATGAGTCGGGGCCCGAAGGCCAGATTCTCGACCTCGTCAGTGCGAGCGTCAAGAAGTTGCACGCGGTCCAAATCGCCAAGCTGCTCGAGATGGAAGTAGCCGATGTTCTGGAAGGACTGGCGTCGCTGATCAGGTCAGAACGCATTATTGCGAGGGGCGACGGCACGTTTAAACTGGCAAACGAATAACCTGCCGGGGAGACACGCCCCTTCGCACGCTACCTGACAGACTGAAGACGTAACATGGCCGCCGTACATCCAAAGAACACTTTAAGTTGAACCGTTCAACGGAGTAACAATTTTCTGCAAAGTTTGTTCAACTAAATTTGTTACTAGGCAAGCGACAAGCAGCGTCACGCCGTCAGTGTGTGAGTAACAAAATTACGCAAAACAACGGCTGCGAGCAGTCCAGGCACGCACGGAACCGGCACCGGGCTGACCTGCAGCACGCCAGCAAGTCCAGCACCTCTCGCTTCGATACGCCTGCATCCAGCAGGCGTTTTTTTTGCCCCGCGATCTTGCGGTAGTAGCGCCGCCTCGGCGCATCCTGCAGACCACGCCGCAGCGTACGAATGAACCAGTACAGGTGGCGGATCTCCCGCGCCACCATCTGCAACTCCTGCTCCGACACTTGACCCCTACATGTTATTGTTACGCCACCAGTAACGAAAAAACGGCAGCGATATGCGCTCTATCGTACACCTGTGGGGACTCGCAGCCATCGTCCTCGCGACCCTCAGCGGCCAGCCTGCGCACGCCGCCAAGTGCCGCAGTGGAAAGAGCGTTCTCTACACACAGGAAAGCTGCCCGCCTGGCTACACCGACATCACCACCAGCATGGGCGGCAACCTGTCCACCTACTCGGTGCCCACACCCGCAGCCAGGCAAGCCACCGGCACCACCATGACGGAAACGACGCGGGCGACACCGTACTCGCCAGCTCGATGCCAGCGGCTGCAGGTCGACCGAAATATGTTGGGGGATCAGCTGCGGCGCACAGGCTGGAAATTGGAGCAGGACAACGTCCGTGCTCAGCTGATGCAGATCGACGAGGAGATGGCAGCGCGGGGCTGTTGAAAGGCCCGGCATGCAGAGGGGTGGCTGGCCCGCCGGCCACGAGCTCGAAATGAGCGATGTCGCATGACCCGCTACTCGGTCGGCGGAGTGGCCTTAGAGGCCGGACAGGCTACGAGCACAGGCCCATGCATATGCAATCTATCTGCCGGACCAGCGCGCCGACACTCCTGACGCTAGTCGCCCATTTTCGTTACGCCTTGCACGTAACGGATTCAGCTCAAGCGGACCTTTTTGCCCTCGTCCTCGACCGCCCAGAGCCAAACGTCCTTGAGGCGATATTGCCCGCCGGGGCCACCTTGCACCACGTATTCGCCCCCGGGCAAAGCGGGCAAGATGCGCACGCGGAATAGCTCACCAGCCGCCGTCTGGCCGTAGTACTTGCTGGACCGTTTGATTTCAGCGTAGAGCTGCGTTTCCCGATTTTCGTTACGCGTTACGGATTTTGCGGCGCCCTTCTTCGCCGCGGCCAGCTCGGCGCGCAACTTATCGAGCTTGGCAAAGGCTTCCTGGTTGCCCTGGATCAGCTCCCGACGCTGCTGCAGCTCATCGGTCAGCGCCTGCTGCAACTCGTCGATTGTCTCGTGGGCTTCGGCCAGCTCAGCGCGAAGGGCCTCGACCTCCAGGCGGCACTCGTCGTAAGCATCGACCTGGTCAACAATCAGCCGCGGGGCCGAAAGATTTTTCGTTACCGTAACGGCAGCGCGGCGACGGGCGCGGTACGCAGCCTGGCGCTCGGCATTGCTCATCGCATTGGCCTTGCGCGGACGGCCACGACCCCGCTTGGCCTCGCCCACTTCCAGCTCGCCAGTTCGATTATCCGTTACGTCACGCATATTCAGCTCCCGTGTTGATGATTCTATTTTACGTTACGCGTTACGAATATTCAATTACTGTTACACTTTGGTCGTAACGAAAATTATCGCTCGAACGGACGCCGCGGCCCGTACCTGTCCTGGTTGTCCTCCGGAAACGCCGCCAGATCGATAGGCGTCAACTGTCGATTCTTCGGCCCGCCAGTCATGGCC
>NZ_LT976854.1:2223708-2359585 GCF_900249755.1 Cupriavidus taiwanensis | reverse complement strand
TATAGTAAGCGACGAAGACGGGCTTGGCAAGCGGTTTCTCGCGAACATCCGAATTCGGCACGAATGCGCCTTTGTCAACGCTTCTGACCTGACGCGCCAGGCTATATAGAATGGCCATTCCGGCCCACGGGGCCGCTTTACTTAGATATGGGGACGTTCGATGACTATCCAAGCGACATGGAAGCCAAGCCAGGGCAACAGCATCTGCCAGCTGACCAACGGCACTGCTGAGTGGCAAGCCGATCTCGACGCCTCCGCCGGCGGCGACACCCGCTACCCGAACCCGCATGACCTGCTGGACTCGGCCCTGGCCGCGTGCACGACCCTGACCTTGCAGCTGTACGCGAAACGCAAAGGCTACGCGGTCACTGACGTCCATGTCTCGGTCGGCCATGAGGAAGCCAATGGCACCTATACGATGCAGCGCGAGGTGAAGGTCAGCGGCGAACTGTCGCCGCAGATCCTGGAAGACCTGCTGCGCGTTGCCAATCGCTGCCCGGTGCACAAGACCTTGTCCGGCCAATTCTCGATCCAGACCTCGATGGCATGACCTGGCGCAACATCAGATCACGGAATCAGTTGCTACCGCAAATGATAATCGTTAGCATTTAATTCCTCGGGTTCTGACACCACCTGAGTCAGCAAATGGGTTGGCCGGGCACGTTATCGTGTCCGGCTTTTTTCTTTGCGGTAAGGGCTCGCGGCACGCGCGCCGCGCAGGTCGCGAACCGTGTCATGTTCCTGACCACGAGGGGCGATACGTTGCCGGTGTCGCCGAGCGAATGGCGGCGCGATCCGCCCCGCCAGAGCGAACCCCCATGTGATGTGTTGGCTGGCCCACCAAGGTTGCCTGCGGGATGCGGTCAAAGCGACGGTGGCGGCTTTCTCTGCCATGCCGCGCCGGCTTACCATGGACGGAAAGCAAAACAATAAAAAACGCTTACATAACGAAGCGAGCGGGGGGATGCCTTGACCAACTTCATCGAAGCCTATTGCGCCCAGATACGGCTTGCCGGCGCAAGCGGCGTGATCGCGAAACCCGTCGTGGTGGCGCGGGACAGCAGCTACGCCATGCATTACGTACCCTGCGAATACCTGAATACGCAGGCTACGCTGGTGCTGGTCAGCACCACGCCGGGCCATGCCCATGTGCGGCTGGCCGCCGCGGTGACCGAGGAACTGCTGGGCACCCACGCGCCCGGCCGCGTGATCCAGCGCGAGAACAAGCGGCGGGTCGAACTGGGCGGCAAGCTGGTGCGGCCCAACCTGATCCGCATGCTCGACCATTTCCGCGTACCGGAACTGGTTGGCCTGCCGCACGCCGCCGCGTTATGGAACGACGGCTTCGAGCGCCTGCAGCCGCTGTCGCTGTTGCCGCACGCCACCACGCGGCGCGGCCTGGCCTTCGACGGCCCGCTGGAAGAACTGCAGGACACGCCGATGCTGCGCGAAGTCTTCGAGACCCAGTTCCTCGGCGCCGTGCGCCAGATGCGCACCGACGCGCTGTATCTGGCGCTGGGCCGCACCGCCTGGGCCGCGCTCCAGCATGCGGTCACGCGCAGGTTGCTGGCGCGACGCCAGCTGCTGGGGATGATGCCGGTGCCTGCGCGTGCAGGCAGCATGGTGCGCTACTTCCTGCGGGAGATCGCCGCCAGCGCCCTGTCGGCCAAGGACCCGGTGCGGCATCGGGTGGACTGGCTCGATGCGGCCCACGCCGAACTGGAAGCGAACGTCCGGAAACTGCGCGCCTCCGTCCGGCCGGACCCGCATCCCGCCTACCTGATCGCGTAAGCGGACACTCGCCTTCATGCCTGCGATGCCTGGACCCCACGGAAGTGGGGTCTTGGTGCGGCGCTTTGCGTCGATAACGTCTCTTGAGGAATTTGACACTCCTCGCATTCCCGATTCGCGGCCCCCTGTGGGCCGCTATTTTTTGGTGCCATGTTTGCCGAGTCACGATTGCGCAAGCTAACCCAAATTCTCGGGCACAGGCCTTGCGTTGCGATTCCCACTTCCGCTTCGCGCCGAACCCCATGATCACCAACTCCGCCTTGCAGATTGCCCTCTGTGCCACCTTGCTGCTCGCCTCGCTTCCGGCGCCGGCGCAAAGCGGCAAGCCCGGCCTTGTCCTTTCCGACCGCAAGCCCGGTGGCGCGCTGCCGCCGGACTGGAAAAATTTACCGGTTGCCGAAGGCAAGGCCAGGACCGCGTACCAACTGGTGGCCGATGGAGGCACCACGGTGCTGCGGGCGCAAGCCGATGGCTCGGCGTCGGCGCTGATGCATGCGGGCAACGTGGACCTGTCGCGCACGCCCGTGGTGGCCTGGCGCTGGAAGGCAGACGGCGCGATTCCCGGCGCCGACAACCGCGACGGCGCGCGCGAGGACGCGCCGGCGCGGCTGGTGTTCTTCTTCGACGGCGACACCAGCAAGCTTTCGCTGGGCGACCGCGCCGCGATGCAACTGGCCAGGACCGTGGCGGGCGAGGAACTGCCCTATGCCACGCTGATGTATGTCTGGTCGACCAGCGCCGCGCCCGGCAGCGTCATCGCCAATCCACATACCGGCCGCGTGCAGATGATCGTGGTCTCCGGCGAAGGCGATGCCGGCAAGTGGCAGACCCTGCGGCGCAACGTCGCGCGGGACTACGAGCGCGTCTTCCACGAGCGCCCCGGACCGCTCAAGGCCTACGGCATCATGACCGACACCGACAATACCCGCGCCACCACTCGCGCCTGGTATGGCGACATCCGCTTCCTGCCAGGCACCGCGGCGAAGGATTAGGCCGGGGCGGGATGCTGGCCGAGGCTCCAGCGCAGCGCATCCGAGACCTCTGCCATCAGCGCGGCATCGTCCTGCCCGGCGTGCCCGCCCGCCAGCCGCGCCTCGCGCACGCTGACGACCTTGCCCGCCTCATAGCGCCTTTCGCTATCGATCGCCGCCTCGAAGGCATTGGCGCGCGCATTGATCTGCGCGGGGTCGGCGCTGACCAGCAGCACCGCATGCGCCAGCACCAGGTGGCGCTGGCCGTCGGCTGCCTGCATGGCCGCCGGCGCGCGCCGCCAGTACTGGGCCGTGCCTGCGATCTTGCGTGCGGCTTCAGGCGGACCCCAGGCGAGGTTGTAGCGGCCATCGCAAAACGACCCGGCCACCGCCTGCCAGTGGGTCTCGATGCCAAGCGCTCGCAACGCGCCGCCGATCACCGCGCACAGGTGCAGGTAGACCGCGTCGCTGAGCGCGCCTGGCGGCTGCCCGACGGGGTAAGCCAGGCTCAGGTTGAGGATGCCGGGCCCCTGGGGAACCAGGCCGCCGCCGGACATGCGCAGGAACACCGGACACCCCTGCCGGGCGAAATCCGCGCGCGCGGTTTCCAGCGCCGCGTGGCGCAGGTAAGTGCGCGGCACCACCAGCGACAGCGGCGCCTCCCACAACTGCGCCACGTGCCGGCCCTGCGCCGCGAGTTCGAGCAGCGCCAGTTCCTCCTGCAGCGGGTCGCTGCCGGCGTGGCCGGCGGCATCGGTTTCGACAAGATCAAACGGCATCGGCTGGCACCTGCCCCCGGAATGGCAATGCGCCGAGTCTAGCAACCCTAGACGTTGAGCGCATCGAAGTAAGCCAGCGCCCTGGCCGCGTACATCGCGCCGGGGCCGCCGCCCATCTCGATATTGACGGCCAGCACTTCGGCCAGCTGCTCGCGGCTCGCGCGATGGCGCAGTGCCTGGCTGGTGTGGAACAGCACGCAGTCGTCGCAGCCCTTCTGCACGGCCAGCGCGACCGCCACCAGTTCCTTGATGTCGGCAGGCAGGCTGCCCTGCTGCGTGGCGGCTTTCATCACGCCCTGGAAGGCGCTCATCGCGGCGGGCTGGGCCTGGCCGAGCGCGCCGAACTGCTTGTTGATCTCCGCCAGGCGGGTTTTCAGGTCTGTGGTCATAGGGATGTCCTGTGGTGAATCGTCCCGGGCCGGCATGCCAGCCCCGGACGGCGCACGGTGGCGCCGTCCGCGGTCGGCATCAGCCGGCCAGGTGGGTCTTCAGCAACGCGTTGAAGTCATTGGCCTTCTCCATCTGGCTCATATGGCCGGCGTCGGGGAAGACCTTGACGGTGGCACCCGGCGGCGCGGCTTCGGCATGTTCGGCGGGAATGATGCGGTCCTGGCCGCCCCACACCACCAGCACGCGCTTGCCGCTGTCGGCCAGCCGCTGCCCCGGCTGCTCGCTCTGCCGGCCGCCGCCGAACAGGCCCTGGCCCAGCGCGCCCAGCGCCTCGGGCACGCCGTCCAGCCGCTTGTAGCGCAGCAGGTCGTCGAGCATCTGCCGGCTCACCAGCCCCGGGTCGGCAAACAGCAGTTCGACCACGGGCTTGAGCTCGCGCCGCGACTGCGCCTTGACGAAGCCGTCGGTATAGTCGCTGTTGACCGCGTCGCCGAAGCCCACCGGCGACACCAGCGCCACCGACAGCACCCGCTGCGGCGCATCCACCGCCAGCTGCGCGGCCACGCCGCCGCCCATCGAGTGGCCGACCACATGCGCCGCGTCGATGCCGGTCTCGTCCATGAAGCGCGCTACAAAGCCGGCCATCTGCGCCAGCGTCGTGCCCGCGAGCCGCGGCGACGACTGTCCGTGGCCGGGCAGGTCGAGCGCCACCACGGTGTACGCGTCGGCCAGCGGTTCGAGGTTGAACAGCCAGTTGTCCAGGTCGCCGCCAAAGCCGTGGATGAAGAGCACGGTCTGGGCGCCGTCGCCCTTGCGGGCATAGCGGACCCGGATGCCGTCGACCTCTGCAAACTGGTACGCGGCGGCGGCGTCCTCGTCGCCGCCGTCGTCCGCAGGCGTTTCATAAGCCGCCACGTATTCATCGATCTGCGCATCGCTTATCTCCGCAGGGGCCAGCACGCCAAGCAGCGCCTTCACCGGCAGCACGTCGCCGGGCTGCGCCACCTTGCGGCGCAGCGTGCCCGCGTCGGGCGCCTCTACCGCATTGGCGATCTTGTCGGTTTCCACATCGAGGATCGGCATGCCCACGGTGATCTCGGTGCCTTCGTCGACCAGCCAGGCATTGACCGTGCCTTCCTTCATCGACAGGCCCCATTTGGGCATCACGATCGGGGTGATTGCAGGCGTGGCCATCAGTGCTTGCCTCCCTTCACGGTCTTGCGCGCGGCGTTGACGATCTGCGCCGCGCTGGGGATATACAGGTCTTCCAGCGTCGGCGAGAACGGCACCGGCGTATGCGGCGGGCACACCATCTCGATGCCGGCCTTGAGCGCGCCGAAGGCCTGCTGCGCGACCTGTGCGGAAATATCGGTGGCGATATTGCAGCGCGGGCTGGCCTCGTCCACCACCACCAGGCGTCCGGTGTTCTCGACCGACTCCAGCACCGTGTCCATGTCCAGCGGCGAGAGCGTACGCAGGTCGATCACCTCGGCCTCGATGCCCTCCTTCGCCAGCGTTGCCGCCGCTTCCAGCGCGCGATGCACCATCAGCCCGTAGGTGACGATCGACACATCCTTGCCGTCGCGCACGATATTGGCCTCGCCGAACGGGATGGCGTAGGCGCCTTCGGGGACGTCACCCTCCAGGCCGTAGAGGTTCTTGTGCTCGCAGAAGATCACCGGGTCGTTGTCGCGGATCGCCTGGATCAGCAGCCCCTTGGTGTCGTACGGCGTCGACGGGCACACCACCTTCAGCCCGGGGATATGCGTGAACAGCGGCGTCAGCATCTGGCTGTGCTGCGCGGCGGCGCGGAAGCCCGCGCCGACCATGGCGCGAATCACCACCGGGGTCTCGGCCTTGCCGCCGAACATGTAGCGGAACTTGGCGGCCTGGTTGAAGATCTGGTCGAAGCAAACCCCCATGAAATCGATAAACATCAGTTCCGCGATCGGGCGCATGCCGCACGCCGCGGCGCCGATCGCGGCGCCCACGTAGGCGGACTCGGACAGCGGCGTGTCCAGCAGCCGGTCGCCGTGCTTGGCATAGAGTCCCTTGGTCACGCCCAGCACGCCGCCCCAGGCGTCTTTCTCGCCGTCCGCGCCGGCGCCGCCGACGATGTCCTCGCCCAGCATGATGACGCTGGGGTCGCGGGTCATTTCCTGGTCGATCGCCTCGTTGATCGCCAGCTTGATGCTCAGTTTGCGAGCCATGTCTGTCTCCTGTGGATTGGTTTGCGCGTGGCGGATCAGTAGCTGACGTAGACGTCGGTCAGCAGGTCTTCCGGGCCCGGCTGGGGCGCCGCCTTGGCTTCCTGCACGGCGTGCTCGATCAGCGCGGCGACTTCGCGGTCGATCGCGTCGAGCTCTTCGCGCGCGATCACGCCGGCCTGCGTCACGGTGCGGCCGAACAGCTTCAGGCAATCCTTGTTGGCGCGGATGTCGTCGAGTTCGCCGGCGGCGCGGTAGGTCTGCGCATCGCCTTCGAAGTGGCCATAGAAGCGGACCATCTTGCATTCGAGCAGCGACGGCCCGCCGCCCTCGCGCGCGCGGCGGATCACTTCGCCGGCGGCTTCGTGGACCGCGAAGAAATCGGTGCCGTCCACCGTCACGCCCGGGATGCCGAAGCCCGCGGCGCGGTCGACGTAGCTGTCCACCGCGGTGCCGTAGTCGCGCGAGGTCGATTCGGCGTAGCCGTTGTTCTCGATCACGAAGATCACCGGCAGGTTCCACACCGCGGCCAGGTTCAGGCTTTCCAGGAAGGTGCCCTGGTTCGACGCGCCATCGCCGCAGAAGGTAATGCCGACCTCGCCCTTGCCGCGGAACTTGGCCGCCAGCGCGGCGCCGCAGATCAGCGGCGCGCCCGCGCCGAGGATGCCGTTGGCGCCCATCATGCCCTTGGACAGATCGGCGATATGCATCGAGCCGCCCTTGCCGTTGCACGAGCCGCCCTTCTTGCCGTAGATCTCCTTCATCATCGCCACCGGATCGACGCCCTTGGCAATGCAGTGGCCATGGCCGCGGTGCGTGCTGGCGATGCGGTCGCCGTCGTGCAGGTGATGCAGGATGCCGACGCCCGCGGCTTCCTCGCCCGCGTACAGGTGGACGAAGCCCGGGATATCGCCGCGCGCGAAGTCCACGTGCAGGCGTTCTTCGAAATCGCGGATGGTGCGCATCTTGCGGTACACCGTCAGCAGCGTCTCCTTGTCGAGCGGCAGCGCGGCATGTTGTTGCGCAGGATCTTGCGAAGCTCTGGCTGTCATGTCTGTCTCCTTCGTTTTCAGGTGTTGCACTTCAAGAAATCGGGTCGGGCGCGGCCGGGCGGGTCAGGCCAGGGCGTGCCGCGGCACGCTGCGCATCAGGTGGTGGCGCGCCGCGTGACGCATGCAGGCGGCGACGTCGATGCTGCGAAAGGCGTGGTCGTGCAGCGTGACGGTGACTTCGTCGTCCGCGCCGAAGGTCAGCTCGCGTTCGCCGTCGAGCGCGACCACGCCGCTGCGCTGGCGCACGCGATGGGGGCGGCCGTGCGCAAGCCGCTGCCAGCCGGCCACCGGCACGGTGCACATCAGCCCCGGCGCAATCGGCGCGCACAGGTCGAATTCGCCCGCGCCCGGCGCGGCCAGTTCGATCGCCAGGCCGCCCTCCTCGCGCCGTCCCACGGGCTCGAGCAAGCCGGCGATCGAGGACAGTCCGATCGCCTCGGGGTCGGCAAACGACACGTAGACCGCGGCCAGCGTGTCGGTCTTCCACAGCGCGCGCGCGCCGATAAAGTGTTCGTGCGAGATCACCGCATCGACCAGCGCGATGTCGCGGCGGAAGTTGCCGTTGCCGTCGCGGATGACGATGTCCAGGCGCTTGTTCGATGCCAGCGCCTGGCTGGCGGGAATGCGGCCGGTGGCGTAGAGGCCGGTGGCCAGCCCCGTGACGGTGGGTTCGCGCATCTCGGGGTAGGCGTTGTTGGTGCCGGTCGACAGCCCCGCGACCGGCACCGCGCCGCACTCGCGCACCACCGCGCGATGGGTGCCGTCGCCGCCCAGCACGATGATGGCGGCCACGCCCGCGTCGGCCATGCAGCGCGCGGCATGCAGCGTGTCGTCGACGCGCGAGGTCACCGGCATGTCCAGGTACGCCACCTCGGGCAGGCCCGAATCCGGCCCCTGCCGGCGCGCCAGGTGCCGCGCCAGCATGACGCGCAGCCCCTCGCGGTCAGGCATCATCAGCACGCGCCCCACGCCGCAGGACGACAGCGCGGCCAGCAGGCGCAGCACGATATTGACGCGGTCCGACAGCTGCAGGCTGTTGGCGTTGGCGATCACGCGGCGGATGTCGCGCGCCGAAACCGGATTGGCGATGATGCCGACCAGCGGCGCATCGGCGGACCTTGGCTGCCCCATTGCCTGTCTCCTGTGTTGTCGTTGTCGTGACAGGCGTATTTGCAATGGCTGTGCCAGTGGCCGGATGGCATCGCGATGGCGGAATCCGGCGCTGCGCAGTGCGCTGGCTTCAGGGATAACCCGCAAAAACCGCTGCAGCGCTCGCGCGACGAGCGGCCCCCAACGGCCAGAACGGCCGCCACGGCGAGACAGGTGTCACAGTACAGGTGTACGCACTGGACACCCGTATCGCCCGCCAGTTGCGCCGCTCGCGCCGCCCCGCCGCCCAAGCCCATTACCTGCGGGAATACCTCGATCGCCAATATTCAATGGTTCATGGTGGCCGCCTTGCGCCAGACTTTCGTCCTCGCCATGACGCGCAGCCCCGCCGTGCGGGCGAAGCCAACGAGGAGACGACATGGGCAACCGCTGGACCGCGGTACTGGTGGAAAAATTCGGCCACAGTTTCAGTGGCTATGACCTGGAGACCGGCGCGCGCCGCTTCAGCGTGCCGCTGCCGGAATACCCGCACGAGTTCGCGGTCGACCGGGCCGGGCTGATCGGCTATGTCGGCCACTACGGCGTGCAGACCTTCGCGCATCCGGGCGATGGCGGCGCGGCGGTGATCGCGGTGGACCTGGCCCGCGGCGAGCGCCTTGGCGTGCTGGACTGCGCGCCCTGGCATCGCATCCACGGCTTGCAGGTCGACGCGCATGGCCGCGTCTATGCGCTGAGCGAGCGCGACGACATGCTGCTGGTGTTCGAAGCGCCATCGGCACGGCACACGCCGGACCGCGCGCTGCCCTCCGGCGGCGTCAAGAGCCATCTGTTCGTGCTGTCGCGCGACGGCCGGCGCGGCTATGTCACCAGCCTGATGTCGCACACGGTGACGCTGGTCCATCCCCACGACGCCACACGCCCGCCGCTGGCCGCGCATGCCGGTCCGCGGCCGGAAGGCTGTTGCCTGAGCCCGGACGAATCGATGCTCTTCGTTGCCAGCCGCGATGCGCACCGGATCACGCGGTTCGATGCGCTGACCCTCGCAGAAACGGGTACGGCCGACACCGGCGAGGACCCCACCCGGCTCTACTGGTCGCCCTGCAACCGGCTGATCGCGCTCAACTATGGCGAGCGCAGCCTGCGCTTGTTCGACCCGTACACGATGGCAGAGCTGGCCCGCGTCGGGACCGGCGCAAAGCCGATCGCCCTGGCCTTCCATCCGGCCGACCCCGGGCGCGCCTGGCTGACCCTGAATGACAACAGCGTCGGCGTGCTCGACCTGTGCACGCTCGCCTTGCGCGCCGCCTTTGCCACCGGCGCGGAGCCCGATGGGCTCGCCATCCTGGCGCTGCCGCAGCCATAGCCAGCCCGGCAGCGCAAACACAAGACACGACGCCGCAGCGGCAACGCACTCGCTAACGGCCACCCTGGAGGAGACCATGACCATTCCGCAGCCCGCGGGCAGCGCCGTCGCGCCCAGCCCGGCCCTCACCCCCCAACCCGGCATTCCCGCACAGCGCTGGTGGCGCGTGATCCCGCCCATCCTGATGGTGTGCATCGTGTCCTATATGGACCGCGTCAATATCGCCTTCGCCATGCCCGGTGGCATGAGCGAGGCGCTCGGCATCGGCGCCGGCATGGCGGGCCTGGCCGGCGGCATTTTCTTTGCCGGCTACCTGTTCCTGCAGGTACCCGGCGGCAAGCTGGCGGTGCGCGGCAGCGGCCGCCGCTTTATCGCCTGGTCGATGCTGGCGTGGGCGGTGCTGTCGGTGCTGACCGGGCTGGTGCGCAACGAGACCGAACTGCTGCTCCTGCGCTTTGCGCTGGGCGTGGCCGAGGGCGGCATGCTGCCGGTGGTGCTGACCATGGTCGGCAACTGGTTTCCCGACCATGAGCGCGGCCGCGCCAATGCGCTGGTGATCCTGTTCGTGCCGATCGCGGGCATGATCACCGCGCCGCTGTCGGGGCTGGTGATCGCGGCGCTCGACTGGCGCTGGCTGTTTATCATCGAAGGCCTGATCTCGGCGCTGTGCCTGGGCGCCTGGTGGCTGCTGGCGTGCGACCGCCCGCAAGAGGCGCGCTGGCTCAGCGCGGCCGAACGCGGCTACCTGCTGGCGCAGTTGCAGGCGGAACAACAGCGCGCCGCCGCGCCCGCGGGCCAGCCAAACCTGCGCGCAGTGCTGGCGCGGCTGCTCGGCGATGCCGTGATCTGGCGCCTGATCGCATTGAATTTCCTCTACCAGATGGGCATCTACGGCTACACCCTGTGGCTGCCCACCATCCTCAGGAACCTGACCCACGGCGGCATGGGGCAAGTCGGCTTGCTGGCCATCGTGCCATATGTGGGCTCCATGGCCGGCATCCTGCTGGTGTCGGCCTGGTCGGACCGCAGCGGGCGCCGCCGCGCCTTCGTGGCGTGGCCGCTGCTGGCCTTTGCCGCGTGCCTGGCCGGCTCGGTCTGGTTCCATGCCAGCACCTGGCTGTCCTATGGGCTGCTGGTCGGCTGCGGGGTCTGCCTGCAGGCGGCCGCGGGCGTGTTCTGGACCTTGCCGCCACGGCTGCTGGCGGCGGACGACGCCGGCGTGGCGCGGGGACTGATCAACGCGCTCGGCAACCTCGGCGGATTCTGCGGGCCGTATGCGGTGGGGCTGCTGATCCAGCATGTCGATGCCGGTGCCGGGGTCTACCTGCTGGCGGGCGCGCTGATGCTGGCGGCGGCGCTGGCGGCAACGTTGCCGGAGCGCTGCCGGTGAAGGGCGGCGCGCCGCTGGCGATCGTCGATGCCCATCACCACCTGTGGCAACTCGACCGCGGCCACTATCCCTGGCTGCAGGACGCCTACCAGCCGGCCGCGTTTTTCCTTGGCGACTACCGGGCGCTGCGGCACGACTACCTGCCGGCGCAGTACCGGCGCGATACGCAAGCCGACGGCGCAGGCCGCGTCGCGGTGCTGGCCACGGTCCATGTCGAAGCCGAGCGCGACCGCGCCGAAGCCGTCGCCGAAACCGCCTGGCTGCACGGGCCCGGCTGGCCCCAAGGCATCGCCGCCGCGGTGGTGGCCTACGCCCCGTTCGGCACGCCCGGCTGCGCCGCGCTGCTGGCGCGCCAGGCGGGCTTTGCGCGCGTGCGCGGCATCCGCTGCAAGCCGCTGTGCGCCGTCGGACCGGGCGGCTCGGTCGCCGGCCAGGCCGGCTCGATGCAGGACCAGGCCTGGCTGGATGACCTGGCGCGCCTGCCGCGCCACGGGCTGTCCTGGGACTTGCGCGTGCCGTTCTGGCACTTGCGCGAGGCGGCGCAGGTGGCCGCGGCCCTGCCGGATCTGCGGATTGCGCTGAACCACACCGGCCTGCCGCTGGACCGCTCCGATACCGGCCTGGCGCAGTGGCGCCACGGCATGGAAGCGCTGGCCGCCTGCCCCAACGTGATGGTCAAGCTGTCCGAGTTCGGGCTGCCCGGCGGGCGCTGGGATGCGCCGGGCAATCGCCGCATCGTGCGCGAGGCGCTGGCGATCTTCGGGCCTGAGCGCGCGATGTTTGGCAGCAACCTGCCGGTGGCCTCGCTGAGCGCCAGCTTCGGCACGGTGCTGGGCCTGGTGTGCGAGGCCCTGCCCGACCCCGCGGCACGGGCGCGCGTGCTGGCGGGGAACGCCGCACGCTTCTACCGCATCGCCGATGCGGACATGGCGCCGCAACCGGTAGGCCGCTTCAGATTCTGCTGACGCAGCGGCCGCGCCGGGCGCGTGCATGCTATAAGGCGTGACGCCTCGCCCACCGCCATGCCCGCTCCACTGACCCTGTTGTCCAGCGCCGCCACGCTGCGCAAGCGCCTGCAGATGCGCCACCTGCGCCTGGTGCTTGCGCTGGCCGGGCACGGCACGCTGCGCGGCGCCGCCGCCGAGATGGCGCTGACCCAGCCCGCGGCAACCAAGGCGCTGCAGGAACTGGAAGACACCGTGGGCGCGCTGCTGTTCACGCGCCACGCCCGCGGCATCGCGCCGACGCTGTTCGGCGAAGCGCTGATCCGCTACGCGCGCGTGGTGCTGTCCGACCTCGACGCGCTGCGCGACGAGTTTGCCGCGATCGCCGTGGGCGAGGTCGGCAAGGTGCGGATCGGCGCCATCCTCGCTCCGGTGCCCGATCTGCTCACCGGCGCCATCAATGGCCTGAAGGCGCGCTACCCGCACCTGCATCTCTCGCTGCAGGTGGATACCAGCGACGTGCTGGTGCAGGCGCTGCGCCAGGATGGCCTCGACCTGGTAGTGGGCCGCATCCCGGCGGATGCGCTGGCGCAAGACCTGGCGTTCGAGCCGCTGGGCGAGGAGACCTTGTCGGTCGTCGCCGGCATGGCGCACCCGCAGGCCGGCAAGCGCACCGTGCGGCTGGCGGCGCTGGCGCGCTACCCCTGGATCATCCAGCCGGCCGCCAGCCCGATGCGGCAGGTCATCGACCAGGCCTTCCGCGACGCGCGCGTGCCGCCGCCGGCGGATGTCATCGAGACCTCGTCGATCATGGCCACGCTGCCCCTGCTGGCCGGCAGCGAGCGCGTGGCGGTGGTGCCTGCCGCGATCGCCCGCTACTTTGCCGCGCTGGGCGCGCTGGCGATCCTGCCGGTGCCGATGCGCGGCCGCCTGGTGCCCTATGGCCTGGTCACGCGCAAGCGCCGCGCCGCCACGCCGGGCATGCGGCTGCTGGCCGATGCGCTGCGCGCGGCGTGCGCAGGCGGCCAGCCCGGCGCTAAGACTGCGCCCCGCCGTCGCGGCGGTTAGGCGACTGGATGCCGTAGCGCTCCATGCGCCGGTACAGCGTCATGCGGCTGATGCCGATCTGGCGCGCCACCGCGCTCAGGTTCCAGCCCGCGGCACGCAGGTACTGCATCAACAGCATGCCCTCGGGGGGCAGCTGGTGCGGGTCGAACGGCGCGGCGGCGTCGTGCTCTGTAGCGCCATCGACCGGTGTGGCGGGTGCCGGTTCGAGCGCCGCCGCAGCCGGGATGGCGGCGCCGGCCACCGTATCGGGCAGGTCGTGCACGTCGATATAGCCGCCGCTGCAGACCGCGCGCGCGTACTCCAGCACGTTGCGCAGTTCGCGCAGGTTGCCCGGCCAGCGATGGCGGCGCAGCCGCTCGCTGGCGGCGGGCGACAGCGTCACCGGTTCACCCGCGCCTTCCTGCAGCAGCTTGCGCACCAGCCAGTCCAGGTCGGTGCGCGCCCGCAGCGGCGGCAGTTCGAAGCGCGCGCCGTTCAGGCGGTAGTACAGGTCCTCGCGGAAGCGGCCTTCGGCGACCAGCTGCTCCAGGCTGTGGTGCGTGGCCGAGATCACGCGCAGGCGCACCGGCACCGGGCGCGCGGCGCCCACCGGCAGCACCTCGCCCTCGGCCAGCACGCGCAGCAGCCGCGACTGCAGCTCGCGCGGCATGTCGCCGATCTCGTCCAGGAACAGCGTGCCGCCGTCGGCCTCCTGGATCAGGCCGCGCTTGCCGCGCGAGCCGGCGCCGGAGAAGCTGTTGGGCAGGTGGCCGAACAGCTCGCTCTCGATCAGCGTTTCAGGGATCGCCGCGCAGTTCACCGCGACAAAGGGCCCTGTGCGGCGCGCGCTGGCCTGGTGCAGCGCCTTGGCGAAAAACTCCTTGCCGCTGCCGGTCTCGCCATGGATCAGCAGGTGGATCGGCGAATCGACCAGGCGCGCGGCGCGCTCCAGCTGCTGCGCCAGCGCGGCGTCGCCGCCGCTGAGCGCCGCCAGCGGCGCCGGCATCGCCACCTGTGCCGGCGCCGCCGGTGCCTGCCAGCCCAGCGCGGGCGGCATCACGCTCAGGTACAGCAGGCCGCCGCTGCGGTTGAGCGCGACCAGGCGCTGCTCGCTGGGGCGCGAATAGACATAGCGGCCCAGGTCTTCCAGCCGGGCATCGAACAGCACCTCGAACGGCTGCCCGAGCACGGTGGCGCCCGGGCTGCCGTCCAGCTCGGTCTCCAGCATCAGGCGCGCGCGATGGTTGTGGCCGACGATGCGGCCGGCATCGTCCAGCGCCAGCAGGTATTCCGGATTGACGTCGACAAACTCGGGCGCGACGTTCAGCTTCAGGATCCAGTCGCGCCGGTGCGCGCGCAGGAAGTTGGCGTTCTCGATATGCGCGGCGTAGATGCGCACCATCTGCAGCGCCAGGCCCTGGCTGTCCTTGGCCTGCGGCGACACCAGCGCCGAGATGTCGAGGATGGCGTGCAGCTTGCCATGGGTGTCGAACAGCGGCGCCGCGGTGCAGGTCAGCGGGATGTGGGTGGCGTCGAAATGGTCGGCCTGGTGCACGGTCAGCGCCTGCCCGGTGACCAGCGCGGTGCCGACCGCGCAGGTGCCCGCGCCGCTCTCGCTCCATTCCGCGCCGAGGTAGAGGCCGGCGTGGCGCAGCGCGGCATCGCAATGGGCGTCGCCGATATAGTCGACCGTGACGCCCTGCGCATCGGTCAGCAGCACCACGTAGCCCAGCGCCGCCACCTGGGCATGCAGGCTCTGCAGCCCGTGGCGAGCGATGCGGGCGAAGTCGTCGATGCGTTCCTGGTGTTCGCGCAGGCGCGTCTGCGGCAGGATGCGCGCCTCCTGCATGCGCGACGGGTCGAGCCCGTACTGGTGCACGCAGCGCCGCCATGAGTTCTGGATGATCGCGTCATGCGCGATGCGCTCCGCGAGCAGGGCTGGCGGGGATAGATAGGCGGTGGCCTGGACCACCGTCTCGATGTGCTCGCGTTGCCGCAGGTCCATCGCTGTCTCCTGTCGTCGCTGCCCTCGGCCCCGGACCCTGCTGAGGGGGCGGTGGGTCGGGCGGACTGTGCGGGCGCGTGCCGGACCTGGCCGCGCCTCTGTCGGGTCTTGGCCTTCTAATGTATCCGAGCGCATCCGCTGCGCGCAAACGGGAATCAGGAGACGCCGGCAAGCGCACGCCGCAAGTGCGGCGTGCGCCATACCGGAACCGTCAGAGGGCGACGTTGGCCTGGAGACTGCGCGCGGCGCCGGCGGCGATCTCGAACGAGCGCAGCCGCGCCTGGTGGTCGAAGATCTGGCCGGTAATCATCAGCTCGTCCGGCTGCAGGTCATCGACAAAGCGCTGCATGCCGGCGCGCACGGCATCCGGGTCACCCACCACCGAGCACGACAGCGAGCGCCGGATATGGTCGGCCTCGCTCTCGTTCCAGAGCGCTTCGATATCGTCCACCGGCGGGCGCAACTGCCCCGGCGTGCCGCGCACCAGCGCCAGGAACTGCTGCTGCAGCGAGCTGAACAGCCGGCGCGCCTCATCGCCGGTATCGGCCGCGAACACATTGAGGCCGAGCATCACGTACGGCCGGTCCAGCGTTTCGGACGGGCGGAAGGTGCGCCGGTACAGGTCCAGCGCCTGGCGCATGAAGCCCGGCGCAAAGTGCGAGGCAAAGGCGAACGGCAGCCCCATCGCCGCGGCCAGCTGCGCACTGAACAGGCTCGACCCCAGCAGCCAGATCGGCACTTTCAGGCCGGCCCCGGGGACCGCGCGCAGCCGCTGGCCCGGGCGCACGTCGTCGAAATACGCCTGCAGCTCTTCCACGTCCTGCGGGAAGGTATCGGCGCTGTCGCTGGTGAGATGGCGGCGCAGCGCGCGCGCCGTGGCCTGGTCGGTGCCGGGCGCGCGGCCCAGGCCCAGGTCGATGCGGCCCGGGTAGAGCGAGGCCAGCGTGCCGAACTGCTCGGCGATCACCAGCGGCGCATGGTTGGGCAGCATCACGCCGCCCGAGCCGACGCGGATGCGCTGCGTGCCGCCGGCCACATAGCCGATCAGCACCGCGGTGGCGGCGCTGGCGATGCCGGGCATGTTGTGGTGTTCGGCCAGCCAGTAGCGGTGGTAGCCCAGCTGCTCGGCGTGGCGCGCCAGGTCGAGCGAGTTGCGCATGGCCTGGCCGGCGTCGCTGCCTTGCGGGATGGGGGCCAGGTCGAGCACCGAGTAGGCGATGCCGTTGCCAGTGGGGAGAGAGTCGCGATTCATGTCGTGGGGGGCGGGCGGCGCAAGCCACGCGTGCGCCGCCCGCTGCAATGCGGATGGTTCGCTATGTTAGTGAGCCTGCGCGGATCGTGCTGGCGGCGGCCTTGCGGCCCTGCGGGCGGCGTGGTTATGGCAACGCGTCCGCCGGACGCAAAGATTGAGCCGCGCGCCGCTTGCCCTTACCATTCAGCCCGATGCGAAGGAACGATCGATGACTCTCAAGACACTGGACGGCGCGCTGGCCCTGCTGACTCACTTTACCGTGCGCCAGCCGACCTGGGGCGTGCGCGAGCTGGCCAAGCACAGCGGCGTGCATTACGCCGTGGTGCACCGCGTGCTGGCCACCTTCGCCGCCAACGGCTTCCTGGTGCAGGACGCGGCCACCGGCAAGTATTCGCTGGGGCTGCGGCTGTTCGAGCTGGGGCAGGTGGTGCGCAAGAGCTTCTCGCCCGACGAGATCGTGCGCCCGGTGCTGGAGACACTGGCCGCGCAAAGCGGCGAGACCGTGTTCCTGTCGTGGCTCGACGGCCATGAAGGCCTGTGCGTGGGGCTGGTGCACAGCCAGCACCAGCTGCGCTTCTCGATCGAGCTGGGCGAGCGCTTTCCGCTGTACGCCGGCGCGCATGCCAAGGCCATGCTGGCGTTCCAGGACGAGGCCTTCCGCGACGAGGTCTACCGCCAGGGCGTAGCGCGCATGGGTCCGCATACCACGCTGGAACGCGAGCGCATCGAGCAGCAGCTGGCCGAAGTGCGCGAACGCGGCTGGGCGCATACGCGCGAGGAAGCCGCCGCCAGCGTCGCCGGGCTGGCCTTGCCGCTGTGGTCGCGCGACCGCAGCGCGGTGGTGGGCTCGGTCGCCATCGCCGGGCCGCAGCAGCGGCTGGACGAGGCCGCGGTGCCGCGGCTGCTGGAGGCGCTGCGCGACGCCAGCGGCCGGCTGGAAGACGTGATCGGCTTCGTGCGCTGAAGCCGCTGAAGCGGCTTCAGTGCGCGATCACGCCAGCAGCGCCTTGACCACCTCGCCGCCCAGCACGCGCTTGCCGATGGCATGCCCCAGCGCCCGATAGCTTTCCCATTGCGCCTCGTCGAAGAACTGGTCGCCGGTGCCTTCCTGCGGAAACGCAGGATGCGTGGCGCCGTAGTGGCGCACGTCGGCCGGCGCCCATGACACCAGCCGCGGCTTGATCAGCACGATGCGGCAGACGCGCGTACGCGGCGCCGCGCAGGCCGGGTCGGTGCGGTAGACGTCGAGCAGCACGGCGCATTTGTCGGCGGCACCACCGCTGGCCCCTTGCCCCGGCAGGAAATCGTCTGGCACGCCGAAGACGCGGCTCAGCACCGGGTGCGTGGCAGCCTCGGTATCGACCACGATCTCCAGGCCGTGGTCGATGCGCGCCAGGCGGATCAGGTTGGCGAGGTCGCCGAAGCGATAGCCGGGATCGGCGCCGCAGTCGCACAGCACGATCAGCGCGACATCCCGGCCCGGGCGCAGCAGCTCATAGACCCCGGTGTTGTCGAAATGGCCGCCGTCCGACAGGTACTGCCAGCCGCGCCGCGTGCCATGGAAGCGGGCGCTCAGCTCGCAGCCCAGGTAGTACTGCGTGCGGAAGATGCCGGCGGCCAGCCACGGATGCGTGGCGCGTTCGGGATAGCGCCATCGTTCGCCCTCGCGTCCGCCCCTGCGCGCGTACCGGGCCGGGAACGACGGCCACCACGTGCCCAGCCGCAGGTTGGCCAACCCCAGCAGCAGCGAGGTGCCGAGCGTGGTGGCACGGCCCAGCCCGGTGGACACCGCGGCGCCCGAGATGGCCATCCAGTCGCCCACCGTGAGCGATTGCGCCAGCTTGCCCGATGACGGCCATGACGTATCCGGGCAGCACTGCCAGCCGTCGACGGTGAAGCGCGCATAGGCGTCCGGCGCGAGCGCGGCGCCCGGCAGCGGCAGGCCGGCGCCGGGGGCCAGGCACAGCGGCTTGCCCTTGCGGTCGCGCTGCACCAGTTGCTCGGCCGGATCCATGGTCAGGTTCAGCGTCACGTTGATCAGGTGCAGCGGCGCCAGCACGTGCGGGTCGTAGTAGGCGTTGAGGCTGAGCTGGTCGCCGGGCACCGGCTCGGCCACGCTGAAGCGCGCGCGCCGGCGCCGGTCCGCCACCGGATCCGGATCGGGCGCGGCAAAGCGCTCGCCGTTGGACGCGCCCAGGTAGGCGCGCGTAAGCCGCGCCGCGTAGAACGGCTGCAGCGTGGACAGGTTCAGGAAGCCGGTAAAGCGCCCGGCGACCAGCGCCAGCACCAGCGCCACCACCGCCAGCGTGGCCAGCGCCGGCCCAGTGTAGGCCGTGCCGTAGACCAGCCAGTCGACCGGCTCGCGGCCCTGCCAGCGCACCCACAGCACCAGCCACGACCACAGCACGAACAGCAGCAGCGCCAGCACCGCCGCCGCCGCGCCGGCCAGCAGCGAGACCGGCAGGCGTGCCCACAACGCGCCCCAGGCGGTCGCCGCGCCGCCCTTGCCGCCTGGGTCGAGCCAGCGCGCGCCGTAGCGCACCAGCCAGACCAGCACGCCCAGCGCGCCCGCGGGCAGCGCCACGCCCCACGGATGGCCCGCGGCGTGCGCATACAGGTAGGTGGTGCGCGCCGCGGTATCGGCCACGCCCAGGGCCGCCAGCCACAGCGTCAGCGTGACCGCGGTGCGCAGCGCACGCGTGGCGCGCACGCGATAGCCGGAGACGGTGCGCGGCTCGCCCTGCAGCATCACCAGGCAGGCCAGCACGCCAAGCCATGTCAGCACGCCCAGCGCGGCAAACAATTGCGCCGGCACCGGCTGCGCCCCCCTCCATTCCAGCCAGCCAGCGGCGCCGAGCAACAGCAGCCCCAGCAGCGTGGCCAGCATCGGCGCGGGGCTGAAGAAGCGGCCCGGCGCCTGCGGGTCGCTGGCGCGCGGATAGACCAGCCAGTACGCCAGCCCGGGCGGCACCGCGCCGGTCACCGCCGTGGCCAGCGGCAGCCACAGCAATGGGCTCCACCAGATCGCGCACTCGCCCTGGTTGAAAGCCTGGCGCGCGTCGTGCAGCAGGTCCATCTCGTAGCGTCCGAAGCCGTACCACGCACCCGCGGCGCCATGCAGCAGCAGCGCCAGCAGCGACAGCACCACCAGCAGCGCGCTGCCGATCACGTAGTGCATGGCCAGCCAGTTGCGCGCCACCAGCGCGGCGGCATAGAGGTTGTCGCCGGCGCCCGTGGGCGACAGGTAGCGCCCGTTCTCGCGCAGCCACGCGACCGCGCCGCGGCCGGGATCGGCGGCATAGGAGACCGAGGTGTGGATGCGCCCGGGCGGCTCGCATTGCAGCGTGCGGTAGGCATCGGCCGCGGCGTGGACCGGGCCGGTGCCGCGGCGCAGCCGCCCCGGCACGAACAGGCTGACGAAGAACGCGCCGAGATAACCGCCGCCGCTGACGGTGGACAGGTAGTCGAACTGGGCCAGCAGCGAGGCCAGGCCGGGCACGGTCTGCGCCGAGGCGGCCGTGCTCGCCGCGGCAGCCTTGGGCGCGCCGCTGTCCGGCGTGGCCGCCGTGGTGTCGGCCGGCATGTCGGTGCCGGCCATCGCCTGCATCACGCCCAGGCAGAACGTGGCGCTGCGAATGCCGCCGCCAGACAGCGCCAGCGCCCAGTTGCGCTGGCCTTCGTGCCTGCGCGGCGCGATGCCGAGCTGGCGGCGCCGGTGCGCGATGCGGGCCGCTTCGTCGCCGAAATCGAGGTCTTCCGCAGCCATGGGCGCCTCCCAGTACCAGTCGGCCTGCGCCAAGTATAGGCAACGGCGCATGGTCGATATTCGCCGGCTTCGAAGCGCGACTGCGTGTTAACCCTGATTGTTGCAGGGGAGCGCGAGGCCTAGCATTTCTCTGTATCAGAGACGTTGTCTCTTAGATAGAGACACAAACAACCACCGATGCTCAAGACCCTGGACGGCGCCCTGGCGCTGCTCACCCACTTCACAGTGCGCCAGCCCAGCTGGGGCGTGCGCGAACTGGCGCGTGAAAGCGGCGTGCATCACGCCGTCGTGCACCGCGTGCTGGCGACGTTTGCCGCCAACGGCTTCCTGGTGCAGGACGCGCTGGGACGCTACGCGCTGGGGCTGCGCTGGTTCGAACTGGGACAGGTCACGCGCAAGACGTTTTCACCGGCCGAGGTAGTACAGCCCGCGCTCGAGGCGCTGGCGCGGGAATGCGGCGAGACCGTGTTCCTGTCGTGGCTGGACGGTGACCACGGCCTGTGCACGGACATCGCGCACAGCCAGCATCAGCTGCGCTTTTCGATCGAGGTGGGCCAGCGCTTCGCGCTCGACGCGGGCGCGCATGCCAAGGCCATCCTGGCGTTCCAGCCGGAAGCGCTGCGGCGCCGGCTGGGCGGCGACGCGCCCGGGCTGGAAGCGCGGCTGGCGCAGATCCGCGCCGACGGCTGGGCCTACACCTGCGAGGAATCCGCCGCCACGGTGGCCGGCCTGGCGCTGCCGCTGTTCCAGCGCGACAGCCAGGCGGTGGTGGGGTCGCTGGCCATCGCCGGCCCGCTGCAGCGGCTCACGCCGGACGCGGCGCCGCGCTGGCTGCAGGCGCTGCGCACCGCGCGCAGCACCATCGGCCCGGTGGCGGGTTTCCTGCGCTGAGCGCGCGCCAGGCATCACACACAACAGACAAAACCAGACAACACTACGGGGAGCGGTGGACGACATGACCATGCCAACACAACTGAACGCGCCGGTGGCGGCGCAGCCTGCGACACGGACGCGCTTCATGGAGCCCTTGCTGCTGCTGGTCTCGGTGGGGCTGTCGGTATTCGGCGCCATGATTGGCATGCAGCTGATCGTGTCGCTGGGAATCTCGGCCAACACCTCGATCATCGGCGCGCTGATCGCGATCGTGTTCTCGCGCATCCCGCTCGAGATCACGCGCCGCTTCCGCGTGCTGGAGCGGCAGAACCTGGTGCAGACGGCGATCTCGTCGGCCACCTTCGGCGCCGCCAACTCGCTGATGATCCCGATCGGCGTGCCGTACGCGATGGGCATGCCCGAGCTGGCCACGCCGATGCTGATCGGCGCGGTGATCGCCATGTTCGTCGACGGCGCCATGCTGTACTTCCTGTTCGGCAGCAAGATCTTCCCGGCCACCGGCACCTGGCCGGCCGGCATCGCCACCGCCGAGGCCATCTGGGCCGGCGACCGCGGCGGGCGCAAGGCAGCATTCCTGGGGCTGGGCGTTGCCGTGGGCGTGGGCGGCGCGTGGCTGGGCGTGCCGATGTCGGCGTTCGGCGCCGCGTTCCTGGGCAACCTGGCGGCGCTGACCATGTTCGGCATCGGCCTGCTGGTGCGCGGCTATTCGGTGGCGCTGACCGGCATCGACATCGCCAAGGCCTATATCCCGCACGGGCTGATGATCGGCGCGGGCATCGTCGCGCTGTTCCAGGTGGCCATGGAAATCCGCCGCGCGCGCCATTCCCCCACGGCCGACGCGCGCACCATCGCGGGCACCATTGAAGTCCCGGCCGCGCGCGCCAGCCGCATCCTGTCGGGCGGCTTCGTGATCTACCTGGCGATCGCGCTGCTGATCTCGCTGCTGGCCGGGCACGTGTCGGACATGTCGCTGGGCATGCTGGTGCTGTTCGTGCTGTACGCCGCCTTTGCCGCCTATGTGCACGAGCTGATCGTCGGCATCGCGGCGATGCACTCGGGCTGGTTCCCGGCCTTCGCGGTGGCGCTGATCACGCTGACCATCGGCATCCTGATCGGCTTCCCGCCGACCGCGCTGGCAGTGCTGGTGGGCTTTTCCGCCGCCACCGGCCCGGCCTTTGCCGACATGGGCTACGACCTCAAGACCGGCTACCTGCTGCGCGGCGAAGGCCGCGACATGGAGGCCGAGCTGGCCGGGCGCAAGCAGCAGTTCCTGGCCGCGATGATCGGCTTTGCGGTGGCCGCGGTGGTGGTGCTGGTGTTCCACGGCAGCTTCTTCGCGCAGGGCCTGATCCCGCCGGTGGACCGCGTCTACGCGGCGTCGATCAAGGCCGGCTCGTCGGCCGAGATCGCGCGCAACCTGATGATCTGGGCGGTTCCCGGCGCGCTGCTGCAGTGGCTCGGCGGCTCCAAGCGCCAGTTGGGCATCCTGCTGTCGACCGGCATGCTGATCGCCTCGCCGCTGGCCGGCTGGGCGGTGCTGGCGGGCCTGGCGATCCGCTTCGTGCTGCAGCGCCTGCGCGGCGACAGGCATATCGCCGAGATGAGCGCCTTCGCCGGCGGCGTGATCGCGGGCGACGCCCTGTTCAGCTTCTTCGGCTCGGTCACCAAGCTGAAGAAATAAGTCATCCCTGCGGGCGCATGCGCTGCGCCCCTCTGTCATTTCCCGAGACGTTCCATGGATATCCAGGCAATCCGCGCCGACACTCCGCTGACGGCATCGACCATCTATCTCGACACCGCCGCGGCCTCGATCCCGCCCGACGCCGTGCTCGACACCGTGCGCAGCTACCTGCTCGACACCGGCCATGTCGGCATCTACCTGCCGGCGTTCCGCAAAGCGACCTATGCGCGCGTCGAAACCGTGCGCGCCACGCTGGCCGGCTGGCTGAACTGCGGCGCCGACGAGCTCGCCTTCACCAAGAACGCCACCGAGAGCATCTCGATCGCCGCGCGCGGCATCGCCTGGCAGGCCGGCGATGAAGTGCTGGTGGCCGACACCGAGATGCTGAGCAACCTGCTGCCGTGGCGCCGGCTGGAGCAATCGCACGGCATCGTGGTGAAGATGGTGGCGGCCAATGCCGAAGGGCTGCTGTCGCCCGAGGCCTTCGCCGCGGCGATCACGCCGCGCACGCGCCTGCTGACCTTCTCGCACCTGCCCAATTCCACCGGCGCGGTGCAGCCGGCGGCGCAGATCTGCGCGGTCGCGCGCCGGCATGGCGTGCTGTCGCTGGTCAACGGCGCGCAGAGCGTGGGCATGCTGCGCTCGGACGTGGCCGAACTCGGCTGCGATTTTCTCGCCGGCTGCGGCCGCAAGGCGCTGCGCGCGACCGAGGGCTCGGGCTTCCTGTACGTGCGCCGCGAACTGATCGCGCGGATCGAACCGATGCTGGTGGGCTGGTGGAACGGCGCCTATGACCGCGCCACCGGCGCGCTGTCGCTGGTGCCCGGCGCGAAGCGCTTCGAGGCGGGCTGCCCGATCGTGCCGGCCATCCTGGGCCTGGGCACCGCGATCGACTACGCCGCCGCGATCGGCATCGACGCGATCGAGGCGCGCGTGCGCGACCTGACCGAGTATGCGGTGGCGAAGCTGTCGTCAATCCCCGGCTTCGAGCTGTACGGCCCGGCCGACGTAGCCCACCGCATCGGCATCGTGCCGTTCAACGTGCGCGGCGTCGACCCGGCCCGCATCGTCGCCGCGCTGGAAGCGCAGCAATGCATCATCGAAGCCGGCAACTTCATGGCCGACGCCATCCTGGCGCGCTACGGCGTCTCGACCATGGCGCGCGTGTCGCTGCACTACTTCAACACGCATGACGAGATCGACCGCGTCGCCGCGCTGGTGCGCGCGGCGATCGCCTGACCCCACACCTGAACCGACGGAAAGCAAGACATGACCCAACGCATCCTCCTGATGAGCAGCTCGCGCAAGGACAACCTCGGCTACCTGGAGCACGCCGGCGAGCAGATCCACACGCTGCTCAAGCATGAGCCGCGCAAGGTGCTGTTCGTGCCGTTCGCCGGCGTGACCTTCAGCTTCGACACCTACGAAGGCATGGTCAAGCCGGTGTTCGAGAAGCTCGGCTACGCGCTCGAATCGATCCACCACAGCGCCGATCCGCTGCGCGCGGTGCAGGACGCCGACGCCATCGCGGTCGGCGGCGGCAACACCTTCGCGCTGCTCAAGCGCCTGTACGACGCCGGCATCGTCGAGGCGATCCGCGCGAAAGTGCGCGCCGGCACGCCGTATGTGGGCTGGAGCGCGGGCAGCAACGTTGCCTGCCCGACCATCCGCACCACCAACGACATGCCGATCGTGCAGCCGCCGTCGCTGCGCGCGCTGGGGCTGGTGCCGTTCCAGATCAACCCGCACTTCATCAGCGGCAAGCCCGCCGGGCACAACGGCGAAAGCCGCGAAGAGCGGCTCGCCGAGTTCCTGCACATCAACGCGCCGGAGCAGGTGTTCGCGCTGCCGGAAGGCTCGGCGCTGTATGCGGACGGGACCACCGGGCTGGTGCTGGGCGAGCGCAACGCGCTGTGGTTCCCGGCGCAAGGCAAGGTCGAGACGATTCGCGAAGGGGAGCCGTTCGCGCTGTCGCAGATCACGGGGCCGGCGGGGATGGAGGGGTGGCCGGGCTTTGAAGCCTGAGTGTTGTCTCCCCTCTCCCGCGAGCGGGAGAGGGGAGCACACACTCGGGATGGATCGTTGATCGGCAAGCGAGCCACCTCGGGCCACCAGGTCCATAGCAACCCAACAAGAATCCGCCCGCGGGCCGCCCAGCGCCGCCCGCGCGGCCCCCTTTTTGCCTTCTGGAGGAGAAAACAACATGAGCCCAACCCTTCGCCGCGCCATGCCGCTGGCATTTCCCGCGCTGCTGGCCCTGCCCGCCACCGCCATGGCCCAATCCGGCGTCACGCTGTACGGCGTGATCGATACCGCGCTGACCTACCAGACCCACTCGAATCCCGCCGGCGACGCGCAAATCGGCCTGCAGCAGGGCGGCGAAGGCTTCCTGTCCGGCAGCCGCTTTGGTTTGAAGGGGGTCGAGGACCTGGGCGGCGGCGTGAAGGCCGGCTTCGTGCTGGAGAACGGGCTGCTGGCCGATACCGGCAGGCTCGACCAGCAGGGCCAGCTGTTCGGCCGGCAAGCGTATGTGAAGATCGGCAACCGGTGGGGCGAGCTGGCGCTGGGCCGGCAGTACACCACCGCCAACACCATGCTGTACTACGTTGATCCGCTCGGCGTGGGCGCGGCGCCGTCGAATGCGTGGATGGTCTACCTGACCGGCCAGCGCTACGACAACGGCGTCAGCTACACCGGCAATTTCGGCCCGGTCTCGGTGATCGCCGAATACGCGCTGGGCGAGACCGCGGGCAACACCCGCGCGATGTCGTCGATGTCGTTCGGCGTCAAGTACGCGGCCGGCCCGTTCACCGCCGTCGGCGATTTCCAGCAGACCCGCGACAGCCAGAGCCGCAACGCCAACATCTACCTGGCCGGCCTGAAGGCCGCGGTCGGCCGCGCCAGCCTGTTCGCCAACTACATCCACAGCGACCGCGACGCGGGCTTCGACTCGTCCAAGGGCGGCACCGACACGGCCACCATCACCAGCATGTCGACCGCGGCCACGCCGACCAACCGCGCGGCGATCAGCTCGGTGTTCGGCGGCAGCCGCCACGATGATTTCTTCACGCTGGGCGCCAGCTACGCCGTCACCGGCAACGTCACCCTGACCGGCAGCGTGATGCACAACCGCACCCGCGCCGACAGCTTCAGCGGCAACCGCACCACCGCGTATGCGGTGGCCGGCTACGCCTTCAGCAAGCGCACCGACGCCTACCTGGCGCTGGCCTATGACCGCGTCCACGGCGACTGGTCCGGGCTGTTCGGCAACAACACCACCAGCTGGACCGGCGGCAGCGGCACGCCGCTGGACGGGCGCGACACGCAGACCACGGTGATGGTCGGCCTGCGCCACCAGTTCTGACCTTTTGTAGAACGCCCTGCCCGCGCCGCGCGGGCGGGGCCAACCTTTGGAGAAAGCCATGGCCCTGCAGCAGACGCTGGTCATTCACGAAGCCCTGGACAGCCCGCACGCCAACGGCGCGGTCGTCAGCGAACTGTTCGCGCCGTACGCCGACGCCGGCGTGTCGGTGCAAGTCACCACGGTCAGCAACGCGCCGCCCGAGAACACGGCCAATACCACCGACTTCATCAGCATCGTGATCCCCGGCAGCGCCGGCAAGCGCGGCGGCGGCAAGGCGCCGACGCTGGGCGTGATCGGCCGCAACGGCGCCATCGGCGCGCGTCCGGAGCTGGTGGGGCTGGTGTCCGATGCCGATGGCCCGATCGGCTGCCTGGCGGTGGCGCTCAAGCTGGCGCAGATGAAGGCGCGCGGCGACCACGTGGCGGGCGACGTGATCGTG
Source organism: Cupriavidus taiwanensis (assembly GCF_900249755.1). Taxonomy (NCBI): domain Bacteria; kingdom Pseudomonadati; phylum Pseudomonadota; class Betaproteobacteria; order Burkholderiales; family Burkholderiaceae; genus Cupriavidus; species Cupriavidus taiwanensis. The sequence goes on along the minus strand of NZ_LT976854.1, from coordinate 2,333,140 downwards.
ACCACGCACCTGTCGACCAATGTCTCGATGGTGCCGCACGACCCGGTGCCGTTCATGGGCATGCCGGTGTCTTCCGACACCATGAACGATTACCAGGTGCTGCCGGAAATGGACGCGATCCTGTCGATCGATGCGTCCAAGGGCAACAGCATCGTCAAGCACCGAGGCTTTGCGATCTCGCCGACCGCGCTGCAGGGCTATATCCTGCGCGTGGCGCCTGACCTGGTCGCGACCATGGAGTCGACCACCGGCTGCCCGGCGGTGACCTTCCCGATCTCGCTGCAGGACATCACGCCGTACCACAACGGCCTGTACCACTTCAACAGCATCATGCAGCCGCACGTGGCCACGCAGGCCCCGGTGGTGGGCGTGGCGGTGACGGCGCAGTCGGTGGTGTCGGGCAGCGCGACCTCGGCCAACCATGAGGTCGACATCGCCGAGGCGGTTCGCTTCTGCGTGGAAGTGTCCAAGCGCTTCGGCGCCGGCAAGTGCCAGTTCTTCAACGCCGCCGAGTGGGAGAAGATCCGCGCGATCTACCCTGACCTGTCGGTGTTCCAGACCGCCGGCAAGCGCTGACGCGCGCGGCTCAGCGTGCCGTCGCCTGGCCCGGCTCGGGAGGGGTGGCGGCCGGCGGCACGGTGGCGCCGTGCCGCCGCTTCCATTCGTCGAAGCCGCCGGCCAGCGCCCAGGTCTTGGGATAGCCGGCCACGCGCAGGCGTTCGGCCAGCAGCGCCGCCGACAACTCGTTCGGGCAGGCGCAATAGACCACGATGTCGGCCTCGGCGGGCGGCACGCCCAGCGCGTCGAGGCTGTCGAGCGCGCCCTGCATGTCGAGCACCATCGAACCGGGGATGCGCTCCATCGGCAGGTCGCCATGGGCGCGCACGTCGATCACCACCGGCAGCGTGCCGGCCAGCCGGCGCGATTCCAGTTCATCCACGCTCATGCGCGGCACGCGCCGGGTGATGCGCAGCAGCCGGAAGCGCCGCCACGAGCGCCACGCCAGGAACACCAGGAACGCCCCCACCACCGCCGCCAGCGCCAGGTGGCCGTAGGTGCTGAAGCCCGCCAGGATGGCATCGATAAAGTCGCTGAACACCACGCCGATCAGCAAGCCGCTGCCGGCCCACACCAGCGCGCCGATCGCGTCGTAGAACAGGAACACCGGCAGCGGCGTGCCGGTCATGCCGGCCATCGCGGTCGACAGCGCGCCGGCGCCCGGCAGCAGCTTGGCGACCACCAGCGAGCGCGGCCCCACGCGCAGGTACAGCGACTGGGTCTGGCGGATGCAGGAGTCGGGCGAGATCGACACCTTGCAGATGGTGCGCAGCATCGGCTGGCCCAGCCTGCGCCCGGCAAAGTACCAGCCGGTGTCGGCAATCAGGCAGGCCACGATGACCGCCGCCAGCACCGCGCCGATCGACGGCCCGGTCTCCTGCACGCCCAGCGCGCCGGCGACGAACAGCATCGGATAGGCCGGCACCGGCAGGCCGGCCTGCTCGACCAGTACGTTCAGGAACACCAGCAACAGCCCGTGGTTTTCCAGCAAGGCCTGTAACTCTCCCACCGCGCTCTCCCCCGTTGGTTCAGGACGCCAGTGTGCCAGCGGCGGGATGCCAGTGGCGCGGCAGCTTTGCATGGTCGGTTCAAATTCGCTGAGTGGACGGCCCGCTACGCCACTTACGTTGTCCTACAACCAGCACCCCGGCATGGACCTCCGTACAGTGTTCTCGTCTGCCTTTTTGGCCTGCCGAAGCGGGATCCGGACGCACGAGGCATGTGGCTACCGGTTAACCCGCTGTACGGCCGCACCCTATTGCCTTCGTCAAAGCAATGTCGTACGATGACTGATAACTCGACTGGCTGCCCCGCTGCAGTCAGCCGCCTCTGCCACCCCGGGCCATCGGCCCGCCCTGGATTGCCGCAATGCTCGCACCCAACGAACTCAAGCAAATCGTCTCGGAAGGCCTGCTGTCCTTCCCCATCACCGACTTCGACGCCCGGGGCGACTTTGCGCCGAAGCCCTACGCCGCCCGACTGGAGTGGCTGGCTCCCTACGGCGCCACCGCGCTGTTCGCGGCCGGCGGCACCGGCGAGTTCTTCTCGCTGACGCCGCAGGACTACACCGCCGTGGTCGACACCGCCGTGCGCACCTGCGCCGGCAAGGTGCCGATCCTGGCCGGCGCCGGCGGCCCGACCCGCACCGCTATCGCCTACGCGCAGGAAGCCCAGCGCCTGGGCGCCGCCGGCGTGCTGCTGCTGCCGCACTACCTGACCGAAGCCAGCCAGGACGGCATTGCCGCCCATGTGGAAGAAGTCTGCAAGGCGGTCGATATCGGCGTGATCGTCTACAACCGCGCCAACTCGAAGCTCAACGCCGACCAGCTGGCGCGCCTGGCCGAGCGCTGCGCCAACCTGATCGGCTTCAAGGACGGCGTCGGCGACATCGAGGCCATGGTCAGCATCCGCCGCAAGCTGGGCGACCGCTTCTCCTACCTGGGCGGCCTGCCCACCGCCGAAGTCTATGCCGCGGCCTACAAGGCGCTGGGCGTGCCGGTGTATTCGTCGGCAGTGTTCAACTTCATCCCGAAGACGGCGATGGATTTCTACCGCGCCATCGCCGCGAACGACCACGACACCGTGGGCCGCCTGATCGACGACTTCTTCCTGCCCTACCTGGCCATCCGCAACCGCAAGGCCGGCTATGCGGTCAGCATCGTCAAGGCCGGCGCGCGCCTGGTCGGCCGCGACGGCGGTCCCGTGCGCGCACCGCTGACCGACCTGACCGGCGAGGAAATGGAGATGCTGGGCGCGCTGATCAACAAGCTCGGCCCGCAGTAATCCAGTCGTCCTCGCATTGCCTTTCGACAGCCGGCCGCGGGGCGCATGCCCTCCGGCCGGTTTCCCCGTTCCAGACGCTGACAAGGAATCCTTCCATGCAAATCACCGGCGACATGCTGATCGGCGCGCAAGCCGTGCGCGGCACCGAAGCGACGCTGCAGGCGATCAATCCCGCCACCGGCGCCCCCATCGGCCCTGACTTCCACGGCGGCGGCGAGGCCGAGGTCGAGCGCGCGTGCGCGCTGGCCGAAGCCGCCTTCGACACGTTCCGCAACACCAGTCCCGAACAGCGCGCGAGCTTCCTCGAGGCCATCGCCGCGGGCATCGAGGCGCTGGGTGACGCGCTGATCGAGCGCGCCCACCTGGAAAGCGCGCTGCCCATCGCGCGCCTGCAGGGCGAGCGCGGCCGCACCGCCGGCCAGTTGCGCCTGTTCGCCACCGTGCTGCGCGAGGGCCGCTGGCAGCAAGCCACCTTCGACCCCGCGCTGCCCGAGCGCACCCCGCCGCGCCCGGACCTGCGCATGCAGCGCATCGCCATCGGCCCGGTGGCCGTGTTCGGCGCCAGCAACTTCCCGCTGGCCTTCTCCGTCGCCGGCGGCGACACCGCCGCGGCGCTGGCCGCGGGCTGCCCGGTCGTGGTCAAGGCGCATCCGGCGCACCTGGGCACGTCGGAGCTGGTCGGGCGCGTGATCCAGCAGGCGGTGCGCGACGCGGGCTTGCCCGAGGGCGTGTTTTCGCTGCTGGCCGGGGCGGGCAACGCCATCGGCACGGCGCTGGTGTCGCATCCGGCGATCCAGGCAGTGGGCTTCACCGGCTCGCGCGCCGGCGGCCTGGCGCTGATGCAGGCCGCCCAGCGCCGCCCGCAGCCGATCCCGGTGTATGCGGAGATGAGCAGCATCAACCCGGTGTTCCTGCTGCCCGCGGCGCTCGATGCGCGCGGCGAGGAAATCGGCCGGCAGCTGGTCGATTCGCTGGTGTTGGGCGTCGGCCAGTTCTGTACCAATCCTGGACTGGTGATCGGCATCGAAGGGCCCGCGCTCGACAAGTTCCGCGCATCGGCGCTGGCTGCGCTGCAAGGCAAGCCGGCAGCGACCATGCTGACGCCCGGCATTCATGCTGCGTATCAGCAGGGCGTGGCCCAGCTGTCGTCGCTCGACGGGCTGCAGCGCATTGGCAATGGCGTCGACGGCAGCGGGGCCAACCAGGCGCGTCCGGCGATGTTCGAGACCACCGCGGCGCAGTTCCTGGCGGATCACCGGATGCAGGCCGAGGTGTTCGGGCCGTCGACGGTGCTGGTGGTGTGCCGCGATTTCGAAGAGATGCTGACGGTGGCGCGCCAGCTCGAGGGCCAGCTGACGGCGACGATGCAGCTCGACGACGCCGACCACGAGGCCGCGCAGCGCCTGCTGCCGGTGCTGGAACGCAAGGCTGGACGGGTGCTGTGCAATGGCTATCCGACCGGGGTCGAGGTTGCCTATGCGATGGTGCATGGCGGGCCGTTCCCGGCAACTTCGGATGCGCGTTCGACTTCGGTGGGGGCGACGGCGATCGACCGGTTCTTGCGGCCGGTCTGTTATCAGAACCTGCCGCAGGCGTTGTTGCCGGAAGCGCTGCGGAAATAGCGATAGACGATGCGATGCGGCCCCGCCTGGTGCGGGGCTTTTTGCTTCTGGACGCGGTGCAAAACTACGGGCTCAGCAAAATACCGCGGACTTTCTCAAACCCGATTGGGTGCTCCCTCTCCCGCTTGCGGGAGAGGGTTGGGGAGAGGGCCAGAGCTTCAACGAAGTTCGACCGCCTCGTGCTTGCCACACGCCCCGCCCTCACCCCCGGCCCCTCTCCCGCAAGCGGGAGAGGGGAGCAAACCAGCGGCATGGCGAACGCCACAGGCTTTTCAAATTCCGCTTGGGTACTCCCTCTCCCGCTTGCGGGAGAGGGCTGGGGTGAGGGCCAGAGCTTCAACGAAGTTCGACCGCCTCGTGCTTGCCACACGCCGGCCCTCTCCCCCGGCCCCTCTCCCGCAAGCGGGAGAGGGGGAGCAAACCAGCGGCATGGCGAACGCCACAGGCTTTTCAAATTCCGCTTGGGTACTCCCTCTCCCGCTGGCGGGAGAGGGGAGCAAACCATCGCAAGCTTCACGCTCAATGCAAAACGGCCCGCATTCACCATGCGAGCCGTTGTGCCTTCGGCAAAACCGATCAAGCCTCCAGCTTGATCCCCGCCTGTTTCACCACCCCCGCCCATCGCGTCTGCTCGGCAACGAAGAACTTGCCGGTTTCGCCCGGGGTCATCGTCACCACCTCTGCGCCCTGCGCCACCAGTTGCGCGCGCAGGTCCGGTGCGCGGATGATGCGGATCAGTTCGCCGCTGATGCGCGCCACCATCGCGTCGGGCATGCTGGCAGGGGCCATCACGCCCTGCCAGGTGCCCGACTCAAAATTCGGCACGCCTTGCTCGGCGATGGTCGGCACGTTCTGCAGCAGCGGCATGCGCGTGCGCTTGGACTGCGCGATCAGCTTGAGCTTGCCCGACTGCACATGCGGCAGCGTGGCGAGCATGCCGTTCATCAGCACCTGGGCGCTGCCGCCGACGGTGTCGGCAATCGCCTGCGAACCGCCCTTGTAGGGCACGTACTGCCACTTGGCGCCGGTGGCCTGCTCCACCGCCACGCCGGCCAGGTGCGGCGCGCTGCCGATCGCGGTCACGGCGAAGTTGAGCTGGCTGCGCTGCGACAGCGCCACCAGTTCCTTCACGCTCGCCACCTGCACCGACGGATGCACCACCAGCAGGTGCGGCGAATACGCCAGCATCGATACCGGCTTCAGGTCCTTGGCGATATTGAACGTCAGCTTGGTATAGACCGACGGGCTGATGGCCAGCGCGCCGATATCGCACAGCAGCAGCGTGTGGTTGTCGGTGGCCTGCGCGACCAGTGCCGCGCCGACGTTGCCGTTGGCGCCGGGGCGGTTGTCCACCACCACCGACTGGCCCAGCGCCTCGCCCAGCTGCTTGCTGATCAGGCGCGCGATGATGTCCGACGAGCCGCCGGCGGTGTACGGCACCACCAGGCGGATCGGGCGGTTCGGCCAGTCCGGCGCGGCGTGCGCGGCCGAAGACAGGCCGGCGAGCGGGCCCGCGGCGAGGCCGGCGGCCAGTGCGGAGGATTGCTTGAGGAAGTTGCGGCGTCCGTGGGTCATGCTGTGGTCTCCTGTCGAGGGGCGCGCGCCGGCGCGGCACGATGGGCGTGCGGGGCCGGCGCGATCGGTGCTTGGGTATGGGATTGGGTGCGGCGGGGTCAGTCCAGCGCGATCTTGCCCTTCTCGATCACGGTCTTCCAGCGCTGCAGCTCTTGCGCCTCGAACTGGTTGAACTGCTCGGGGGTGTTGGCCACCACCTCGAAGCCGCTCTCGGACAGCTTCTGGCGCATCTTGGGGTCGTTCAGCGACGACACCAGCGCACCGTGCAGGCGGCTCTTGATCTCCGGCGGCAGGCCGCGCGGCGCGGCCACGCCCTGCCATGAATAGACCTCGACATCCTTGATGCCGGCCTCGGCCATGGTGGGCACGTTGGGCAGCACCGGCGAGCGCTTGTCGGAAGTCACCGCCATCGCCTTGAGCTTGCCGGTGCGGATATGCTGCAGCACCGCGTTGACGTTCTGGAACGACACGTCGACCTGCCCGGCCAGCAGGTCGGAGATCGCCGGGCCACCGCCCTTGTACGGCACGTGCAGGCCGTCGGTGGCGCTCTTCTGCCAGAACAGCGCCGCGGTCAGGTGGTCGGACGAGCCCGCGCCGGACGAGGCAAAGCTGACCTTGCCCGGGTTCTTCTTCATGTAGGCCACCAGTTCCGCCAGCGTGTTGGCGGGGAACTGCGGGTTGGCGACGAGCACGTTGGGCGCGCGCACCGCCACCGTCAGCAGGTCGAAATCTTTGGCCGGGTCATAGCCCAGGTTCTTCTGCAGGAACGGATTCACCGCGTACACGCCGATCGACGCCACCATCATGGTGTAGCCGTCGGCCGGCGCGCGCTTGACGTAGGTGGCGCCGATGGCGCCGGTCGCGCCGGGGCGGTTGTCGATCACGAACGGCTGGCCCAGCTTCTCGTTGAGCGGCACCGTCAGCATGCGCGCGATGGCGTCGCTGGAGCCGCCCGGCGGGAACGGCACCACCACCGATACCGGACGTTGCGGCCAGTCCTGCGCGGCGGCACTGGCCGGGGTGCTGAAGGTCAGCGCCGCGACCGCGGCGACCGAGCCGAGCGCAAAGGCGCGCAGCCAGTTTTGCAGGCGCGGCGCGCCCTGGCGTTGGAAGGTGTACATCGTTGTCTCCTGCAGTGTTTTGATAAGAGAGGCCTGCCGTCCTGTGATGGGCAAGGGCCGTTGGCGTCGTCGCCGGTGCCCAGTCAGCGCACCATGCACGGCGCCTTGTTGTCGAACTGCCAGCCGGGAATCAGGAACTGCATCGCCGCGGCATCGTCGCGCGCGCCCAGGCCCTTGCGCTGGTACAGCTCGTGCGCGCGCGCCAGCGCATCCGGGTCGAGCTCGACGCCCAGCCCCGGGGTCTTGGGCACCTGCACCAGCCCGCCTTCGATCTTCAGCGGGTTGCGGGTCAGGTGTTCGCCGTCCTGCCAGATCCAGTGCGTGTCGATGGCGGTGACGCGGCCCGGCGCGGCCGCGGCCACGTGGGTGAACATCGCCAGCGAGATATCGAAGTGGTTGTTCGAGTGCGAGCCCCAGGTCAGGCCCCATTCGGCACACATCTGCGCCACCCGCACCGAGCCCTGCATGGTCCAGAAATGCGGGTCGGCCAGCGGGATGTCGACCGACTGCAGCCGCACCGCATGCCCCATCTGGCGCCAGTCGGTGGCGATCATGTTGGTGGCGGTGGGCAGGCCGGTGGCGGTGCGGAATTCGGCCATGATCTCGCGGCCCGAGTAGCCGTCCTCGGCGCCGCACGGGTCTTCGGCATAGGCCAGCACGCCGCGCTTGTCGCGGCACAGGCGCACGGCTTCCGCCAGCGACCAGGCGCCGTTGGGGTCGAGCGTGATGCGCGCCTTGGGGAAGCGCTCGGCCAGCGCCAGGATCGCTTCCATCTCTTCGTCGCCGCGCAGCACGCCGCCCTTGAGCTTGAAGTCATTGAAGCCGTAGCGCTCATAGGCCGCTTCGGCCAGGCGCACCACGGCCTCGGGCGTCATCGCCGCTTCATTGCGCAGGCGGAACCACGCGTTGTCTGCGTCGGGCTCGGTGCGGTAGTCCAGCGTGGTGCGCTGGCGCTCGCCGATATAGAACAGGTAGCCCAGCATCTCCACGGCGTCGCGCTGCTGGCCCTCGCCCAGCAGCGCGGCCACCGGCACCTCCAGGTGCTGGCCGAGCAGGTCGAGCAGCGCCGCCTCCAGCGCCGTGACGGCGTGGATGGTGATGCGCAGGTCGAAGGTCTGCAGGCCGCGGCCGCCGGCATCGCGCCCGGCGAACGCCGCGCGCACGCGGTTCAGCAGGGCCTGGTACTGGCCGATGGGCTGGCCCACCAGCAGCGGGCGCGCGTCTTCCAGGGTCTGGCGGATGCCTTCGCCGCCCGGCACTTCGCCCACGCCGGTGTGGCCGGCGCTGTCGCGAAGGATCACGATATTGCGCGTGAAGTACGGGCCATGGGCGCCGGACAGGTTCATCAGCATGCTGTCATGCCCGGCGACGGGCACCAGGGTCAGTTCGGTCACGACCGGGGTGTGGGCGGACGCCATGGGGGCGGCGGTAAAGGTCATCTCAGGACTGTCTCCGGCATCAACCCCGGGCGTACGATTGTCCACCCGGGCTTCCGTGTTGCGTATGTTATCTGTCATCGTATGACTTATAACCCAGTATAATGAGGCAATCTCAGACCGGTCAAGTCCGGGAAACCCCGCCCGTTATCCGTCCCTAGCCGCCATGCCGAACGCCCAGCCCCTCGCGCCGCCTCCCTCCTCCGGCCCAACCTCCGGCCCCACCCCGTTGCGCCGCCGCGGCCGCACGCTTGCCGAGGAAGTCGTGCAAGCCCTGGGCGAAGAAATCCGCCAGGGCCAGCTCAAGCCCGGCGACAAGCTCCCTACCGAATCCGAGATCATGGCCACCCTGGGCGTCAGCCGCACCGTGGTGCGCGAAGCGCTGTCGCGGCTGCAGGCCAGCGGCATGGTGGAGACGCGCCACGGCATCGGCACCTTCGTGCTGGAGCGCGCGGCCGAGGCGCCGTCGCCGTTCCGGATCGGGCCGGACGCGCTGGGCACGGCGATGGATGTGATGGCGATGCTGGAATTCCGCGTCAGCGTGGAAGCCGAGGCGGCCGGCCTGGCGGCCGCGCGCCGCACCGATGCGCAACTGGCGGCGATGCGCCAGGCGCTGGATGAACTGAAGCATGGGGCCGGCGCCGGCAATGACGCCGTGGAAAGCGACTTCGCCTTCCACCTGGCGATCGCACGCGCCACCGGCAACCGCTATTTCACCGACATCATGGGCCACCTGGGCACCATGGTGATCCCGCGCAGCCGCCTGCAGGTCAGCACCCCCGAGCGCGTGCAGTACCTGGAGCGCGTCAGCATCGAGCACGAGAACATCTACGACGCGATCGAGCGCCGCGACCCCGACGCCGCCAAGGCCGCCATGCGCATGCACCTGACCAACAGCCGCGAGCGCCTGCGCAAGGCGTCCGGCTCCGCCAGCCCGCAAGGCTGACGCGGGACGCGCATGCGGCGGGCATGCGCCGGCAAGTCATACGATGTCTAATGAATGGTGATGCAGGCGCCCGCCCGCTAAGGGGTCAGCCGGCACCGGCGCGCAAAGTCGACCAGTTCGACCAGAGACGACACCTGCAGCTTGTTCATGATGCGGGCCTTGTAGCTGCTGACGGTCTTGTTGCTGATAAAGAGGCTCTCGCTGATGGCCTTGTATGACATGCCGCGCGCCAGCATCTGCAGCACCACCAGTTCCTTGTCGGACAGCCGCCGCAGCATCTCGTCGTCGGCCGACATCGACTGGCGCGGCGCGCCGCCGCGGCCCAGCACCGGAAACACGGTATAGCCGGCCAGCACCGCCTCGACCGCGCGCAGGATTTCCTTGATGTCCTGCGTCTTGCTGACGAAGCCCTGCGCACCCGCCTGCCAGGAACGGCTGACGAACACCGCCGGGTCCAGCGCCGTCACCACCAGGATGCGCACCTGCGGATGGATCGCGCGAAGCCGCGGCGCCACGTCGAGCCCGCTCGAGCGCGGGATGTCCAGGTCCAGCAGCACCAGGTCCGGCATGCGTGCGCGCACCATTTCGATGGCGCATTGCCCATTGTCCGCCTCGATCACCTCGTCGACGCCAAGCAGCTGCGACAGATGGTGCCGAAGCACCAGCCGCATCGCCGGATGGTCGTCAACGATCAGGATGGTTGTCATGCGCGGGTCCGAGGTTCGAGGCAGGCATCGGCTGAAGCCGCATCCCGAAGCAGCAAGGGGATGGCAGGAACGGCGCACGCCGGTACGCGATGCCACGCCAGTATAGGGAGCCGCAAGCGCGCGCAGGATGGGAGGAATCCGCTTCAGTTGCAGCGAAAATCCTAGGCCGGCCTCAGACGCGCGGCGCGTTGCGCGGCATCGCCCCGGGGCCGTGCCGGGGCGCGTGTCCCTGCGCGCGGCAGGGACAACGGGGTGCGGCCAGTGGTGCTACTCTATTCGGGCGTGTTTCATCCATGGAGAACACTGTGCCCCGCAAGACCCCCATCGAGCGCTACCGCAATATCGGCATCAGCGCGCATATCGACGCCGGCAAGACCACGACGACCGAACGCATCCTGTTCTACACGGGCGTCAACCACAAGCTGGGCGAAGTGCACGATGGCGCGGCCACCATGGACTGGATGGAGCAGGAGCAGGAGCGCGGCATCACCATCACCTCGGCCGCCACCACCGCCTTCTGGAAAGGCATGGCCGGCAACTACCCCGAGCACCGCATCAACATCATCGATACGCCCGGACACGTCGACTTCACCATCGAAGTCGAGCGTTCGATGCGCGTGCTGGACGGCGCCTGCATGGTCTACGACGCGGTCGGCGGCGTGCAGCCGCAATCCGAAACCGTCTGGCGCCAGGCCAACAAGTACGCGGTGCCGCGCATTGCCTTCGTCAACAAGATGGACCGCGTCGGCGCCGACTTTTTCCGCGTGCAGACGCAGATCGCCGACCGCCTCAAGGGCCGCGCCGTGCCGATCCAGATTCCGCTGGGCGCCGAGGACCACTTCCAGGGCGTGGTCGACCTGGTCAAGATGAAGGCCATCGTCTGGGACGACGCCAGCCAGGGCGTGCGCTTCGAATACCGCGACATTCCCGAAGAACTGCTCGCCACCGCGCAGGAATGGCGCGACAAGATGATCGAGGCCGCCGCCGAGGCCGACGAGCCGCTGCTGAACCAGTACCTGTCCGGCGAGCCGCTGAGCGAGGCGCAGATCAAGCAGGGCCTGCGCAAGCGCACCATCGCCAACGAGATCGTGCCGATGCTGTGCGGCAGCGCCTTCAAGAACAAGGGCGTGCAGAGCATGCTGGACGCGGTGATCGACTACCTGCCGTCGCCCGCCGACGTGCCCGCCATCCTCGGCCACACCGAGGACGACCGCGAGGCCGAGCGCCATCCCAGCGACGACGAGCCGTTCTCCGCGCTCGCCTTCAAGATCATGACCGACCCCTTTGTCGGCCAGCTGATCTTCTTCCGCGTGTATTCCGGCGTGGTCAATTCCGGCGACAGCGTCTACAACCCGCTCAAGGGCAAGCGCGAGCGCCTGGGCCGCATCCTGCAGATGCATGCCAACGTGCGCCACGAGATCAAGGAGGTGCGCGCCGGCGACATCGCCGCGGCGGTGGGCCTGAAGGAAGCCACCACCGGCGACACGCTGTGCGACCCCGACAAGGTCATCATCCTGGAACGCATGAGCTTCCCCGAACCGGTGATCTCGCAGGCGGTGGAGCCCAGGACCAAGGCCGACCAGGAAAAGATGGGCGTGGCGCTGAACCGGCTGGCGCAGGAAGACCCGTCGTTCCGCGTGACCACGGACGAGGAGTCCGGGCAGACCATCATCTCCGGCATGGGCGAGCTGCACCTCGAAATCCTGGTCGACCGCATGCGGCGCGAGTTCGGCGTCGAGGCCTCGGTCGGCAAGCCGCAGGTGGCGTACCGCGAGACCATCCGCCAGCCGGCGCGGGACGTCGAGGGCAAGTTCATCAAGCAGTCGGGCGGGCGCGGCCAGTACGGCCACGTGGTGCTCAACCTCGAGCCGATGCCGCACGGCGGCGGCTACGAGTTCGTCGACGCGATCAAGGGCGGCGTGGTGCCGCGCGAGTTCATTCCCGCGGTGGACAAGGGCATCCGCGAGACCATGCAGTCGGGCGTGCTGGCCGGCTACCCGGTGGTCGACATCAAGGCCACGCTGGTGTTCGGCTCTTACCACGACGTGGACTCGAACGAGAACGCCTTCCGCATGGCTGGCTCGATGGCGTTCAAGGAAGGCATGCGCCGCGCCCGGCCGATCCTGCTCGAGCCGATGATGGCGGTCGAGGTGGAAACGCCCGAGGAATTCACCGGCAACGTGATGGGCGATCTGTCGTCGCGCCGCGGCATGGTGCACGGCATGGAAGACATCGCCGGCGGCGGTGGCAAGATCGTGCGCGCCGAAGTGCCGCTGGCGACCATGTTCGGCTACTCCACCACGCTGCGCTCGCTGACGCAGGGGCGCGCGACCTTCACCATGGAGTTCAAGCACTATGCCGAGGCGCCGGCCAATGTGGCGGAAGCGGTGATCTCGGCGAAGCGGGTGGGCTGAGGGTTTCCGTCCCCGGGCGGTTTGTCGCGCGGGGACTTCGTTGGCGCGCCGGCCCTCACCCCCCGCCCCTCTCCCGCACGCGGGAGAGGGGAGAAAACAAGCGGAATATAAGGGGCCTGCAAGCAGTCTATGACAGGCCCTCGACCAGCGCTCGACGAAGCACTTTTCGAGGGCGCTGACCCGGTACGGGTAAACTACGCCCTGTTCGCCGCGCCGGGCACCACCCGGCACGCGCCTTCCAAGCCCGATCGGCCGCTGCCGAAAAACGCTTGCCGAAGCGGGCGCCGGCGAACCCGTTCCATGGCCTTCGGGCCGCTCCCGTGGCGCCGGCAAGCGGCGCTGCGCAAGGCTTGCCCGGCAACACTGCCGGCATTCGCCGCCCACCCTGGCATCGCCGCCCGCTTCGACCCTCGCCCGGGCCGCGCGCACCCATTGCGCATGGCCCGATGACGACCCGCGCCCCCGCGCGGGACTGGAACCCGCAGGCCATCGGCCTGACGGATCCGCTGCGGCACGCCACCGCGCCGGCCGGATCCGCCCTCCGGAGGACCCTCCATGCAGAAGACAGCCAGCCACTGGCTGCTGGCGGCCGGGCTGTTGCCCGTCGCTGCCGTCACCGCGGCGCTCACCGCCGCGCGTGCCCACGCCGAGCCCGGCATCACCGTGTATGGCATCGTCAGCACGGCCGTGCGCTATACCTCGAACCTGGACGGCCATCACCACGACCAGGCGGCGCTGGTCTCCGGCGGCATGGTCGGCAGCCGTTTCGGCCTGAAGGGCGATGAAGACCTGGGCGGCGGCCAGCACGCCATCTTCCAGCTCGAGGCCGGCATCGGCAGCGACGACGGCCGCGCCAGCTACCAGGCGCTGTTCGGCCGCCAGGCCTATGCCGGGCTGGCCGGCGACTGGGGCAGCCTGACCTTCGGCCGCCAGTACAACGCGCTGAACAATATCGGCTGGGCCTTCAATCCGCTCGACCAGGGCTGGGGCAACTTCTGGTCCGATCCGCTCTACCTTGGCGGCGACATCTTCTTCCAGGACTACCGCATCAACCACAGCGTGGTCTACAAGAAAACCGCCGGCCCGCTGACGCTGCAACTGGACTACGGCGCCGGCGGGCAGGCCGGCAGCCTCGCGCGCGGCGCCACGCTGGGTGGCGGCCTGATGCTGCAGCAAGGCGCGCTGGCGCTGGGCGCGGCCTACGACCAGCGCCGCAGCGTCGACGGCGGCGGCACGGTACGCAACTACGCCGTGGGCGGCTCGTATGCATCCGGCAAGGCGACCTTCTACCTGGGCCACATGGGCCGGCGCGAATCGGCGCGGCAACAAACCGCGGACGGCGCGCGCTTCGACATCGCCTTCGCCGGGCTGGGCTACCAGCTCACGCCCGCGCTGCATCTGTCCGGCGCCTATTACCGCTACTGGCAACGCGGCAACGTGACCACTCAGTTCCAGCAGGTGCCGGTGCTGCTGGGCGGCGGCAATGCCGACAGCGTCGCGCTGGTGGCCGACTACGCCTTGTCGCGGCGCACCAGCCTGTACCTGGAGGCCGACGTGGTGCGCGCGCGCGGCGGCGCGGTCGGCCGCGAGACCGAATACTGGGCCGGCACGCCCGCCGCCGGCGTGGCGCGCAGCACGCGCGTGGGCGCGATGCTTGGCATGCGGCACCACTTCTGAAGCCGCTGCGGAATTGCCTGCGGGATGCGTTGTTTTTGCAAGCCTCGCGAAAGAATTACCTTCGCCGGGGCGGCCGGGAGTGCCGCTGCCTGGCGCTCGACGCGGAAACCACGCGCTCGCCACGCCATCGCGGTGCAGGCATGGTCATTGCGCGCGCCAAGCATTCCACCGTCTCGCGACAAGGAGCAACAGCATGCAAACCCAACCTCCCAGCAGTCAAGGCGCAGCCATCGTCGGTTCCGGCGTGGGCGAAGGCCCGGGCCCGGAAGTGATGGCAGCTTCCAGCCTGGATGGCACCAAGGCGTATTCGTCCGACGGCGAGCATGTCGGCAAGATCTCCGAGATCATGCTGGACGTGCCGCACGGCCGCATTGCCTACGCGGTGCTGACCACCGGCGGCTTCCTCGGCATGGGCGACACGCTGCACGCCATCCCGTGGAATGCGCTGGTCATGGATACCGACGAAAAGTGCTTCCGGATCGCCGTCACGGCGGACCGGATCAAGTCCGCCCCGGGCTTCAACAAGGACAGCTGGCCAAGCATGGCCGACCCGCAATGGGGCAAGTCGCTGCACGAATACTACGGGCGCGACCCGTACTGGGTCTCTCCGCCGCTGTAATTCGCTGGCAACACGCTGCGCGAACAGGGCCGCGATAGAACCGCAATAGGGCCGCTATAGGGCCGCTATCTCGCCCCGAACAAGGCCGCGACGCGCCGCACAGGCGCCTCGCGGCCTGCTTGCATTGCACGGCAAGGCTAGGCAAAGTCTGCCAAGACGCGCGGGCCGCACGCCGGGGGCCGGCGTGCCCCGAGAGAGAAGACCATAAGGACACCGCCGCCAGCATGACGCCCTCGCCATCTCCGCCGACGCCGTCTGAATCCGCCGCCGCAAGCGCCCGCGCAGCGCCCGTCGCGCGCGCCGACGCGCCGGGCTTTCTCGCCGGCGGCGGCGAAATGGGCGCGCTGATGCGCGCCTTCGACTGGGCCGCGACCCCGCTCGGGCCGCCGCAAGGCTGGCCGCACAGCCTCAAGACCGCGATCCGCATCATGCTGACCTCGCGCCAGCCCATCTGGATCGGCTGGGGCGAGGCCCTGCACTTCTTCTACAACGACGCCTACCAATCGATCATCGGCGGCAAGCACCCCGGCGCGCTGGGCCAGCCCACGTCCGTGGTCTGGCGCGAAATCTGGCCCGAGATCGGCCCGCTGCTGGCCACCGCGATGACCGGCACCGAAGGCACCTTCGTCGAACAGAAGCTGCTGATCATGGAGCGCAACGGCTACCCGGAGGAGACCTACTACACCTTCTCCTACAGCCCGGTTCCCAATGACCACGGCGGCACCGGCGGCATCATCTGCGCCAACAGCGACGACACCGAGCGCGTGCTGGCCGAGCGCCAGCTGAACGTGCTGCGCGACGTGGCGGCTTCGGCCAGCGAGGCGCGCGCCTGGCGCGACGCGTGCGAGCGCGCCATGGCGGCGCTGTCGTCGGACCCGCGCGACATCGTGTTCGCGCTGCTGTACATCGCCGAGCCCGGCGCCCGCACGCTGCAGCGCACCGGCGCCATCGGCATCGATGCCGGCCACCCGGGCGCCCCCGCGCAGATCGCGCTGGACGCGCAATGGCCATGGCCGGTGGCCGACGTGCTGGCACGCCAGCAGCCCGGCCTGGTCAGCGACCTGGCTTCGCGCTTCGCGATGCCGCTGCCGGGCGGCGCGTGGGGCGTGCCGCCTTCGTCCGCGGCGGTGATCGAGGTCGCGCCATCGGGCAGCGCCTCGCATCGCGGCGTGCTGGTGGTGGGGCTGAACCCGTTCCGGCTGTTCGATGCGCGCTACCGCAGCTTCCTGACGCTGGCGGCGGGGCAGATCGGCGCCGCCATGCACTCGGCGCTGGCCTACGAGGCCGAGCGCAAGCGCGCCGAGGCGCTGGCCGAGATCGACCGCGCCAAGACCGCGTTCTTCTCCAATATCAGCCATGAATTCCGCACGCCGCTGACGCTGATGCTGGGACCGCTGGAAGAACTGGTGCGCCGCACCGGCCCCGGCGAAGACCGCGCCCTGCTGGAGATGACGCATCGCAACGGGCTGCGGCTGCTCAAGCTGGTCAATGCGCTGCTGGATTTTTCGCGGATCGAGTCCGGCCGCGTGACCATGCGCCGCCAGCCCACCGACGTGGCCGCGCTGACGGCGGACCTGGCCTCGCTGTTCCGCGCCAGCGTGGAAGCGGCCGGCATCACGCTGCGCATCGACTGCCCGCCGCTGTGCCCGCCGCTGGCGCGCGCGGTGGCGGTGGACCGCGACATGTGGGAGACCATCGTGCTGAACCTGGTCTCCAACGCTTTCAAGTTCACCTTCGCCGGCACCATCACCGTGGCCGTGGCGGCGCAAGGCGACGACACCGTGGCGTTCACCGTGCGCGACACCGGCATCGGCATCCCGGCGGCGGAACTGCCGCGCATCTTCGAGCGCTTCCATCGTGTCGAAGGCGCACAGGGTCGTACCATCGAAGGCAGCGGCATCGGCCTGGCGCTGGTGCAGGAGCTGGTGCGGCTGCACGGCGGCACGATCGACGTGCAGAGCGTGCCGGGCGAGGGCACCTGCTTCACCGTGCGCCTGCCGGCCGGCGCCGAAGCGGCCATGGCTGCGGTCACTGGCGAGGCCGCCGAGGCTGACGCCGCGCCCCCGTCCAGCAGCGTGCAGGCGCGCGCCTATGTCGAAAGCGCGCTGCGCTGGCCGCAAGCGCAGGTGCTGCCGGCAACGACCGCGGCAGCGGAAGACCTTCCCTTGCCCGCCGCGCAGGCCGCAGCCGGCGATACGGCGCAGGCAGGCGCCCTGGTGCTGGTGGTGGACGACAACGACGACCTGCGCGACTACATGCGCCGCCTGCTGGGCGCCGCCGGCCATCGCGTCGCCGTGGCCGCCGACGGCGAGGCGGCGCTGGCGCTGGCGCGCGCGCACGCGCCGGCACTGGTGGTGTCGGACGTGATGATGCCGCGCCTGGACGGCTTTGGCCTGGTGCGCGCGCTGCGCGCCGACGCCGCGCTGCGCGACACGCCGGTGCTGCTGCTGTCCGCCCGCGCCGGCGAGGAGGCACGCGTCAGCGGCCTGGACAGCGGCGCCGACGACTACCTGGTCAAGCCCTTCTCTGCGCGCGAACTGCTCGCGCGCGTGGCCAGCAATCTGCGCCTCTCCGAACTGCGCCGGGCCACCGAGCGCCGCCTGCAGGAACTCAACGCCACGCTCGAGCGCCGCGTCGCGCAGGCCGTGGCCGACCATGACCGGCTGTGGGAGCTGAGCGAAGACCTGCTCATCGTCGCGCGCTTCGATGGCTGCCTGCAGCGGGTCAGCCCGGCGTGGACCCGCACGCTCGGCCACGCGCCGCAGCAGGTGCTGGGGCGCGCGTACCTGTCATTCATCTACGCCGACGACCAGGCCGGCGCCAGCGCGCAGCTGGACGCGTTGCGCCACGACGGCGTGCCGGTGCGCTTCGAATGCCGCCTGCTGCGCGCCGACGGCGCGCTGCGCTGGCTGGCGTGGACGCTGTCGGTCGATCCGGCCAACGGCCATATCCACGGCGTGGGCCGCGACGTCACCGGCGACCGCGAAGCCCAGGCCGCGCTGCGCCACGCCGACGAGGCGCTGCGCACCGCGCAGAAGATGGAGGCGATCGGCAACCTGACCGGCGGCGTCGCCCATGACTTCAACAACCTGCTGCAGGTGATCGGCGGCAACCTGCAGTTGCTGGCGCGCGACCTGGCCGGCGATGCGCGCGCCGAGCCGCGCCTGCGCAACGCGCTGGCCGGCGTCGCGCGCGGCGCCAAGCTGGCGTCGCAGCTGCTGGCGTTCGGGCGGCGCCAGCCGCTGGCGCCCAAGGTCGTCAACCTGGGCCGGCTGGTGCGCAGGCTGGACGACATGCTGCGCCGCGCGCTGGGCGATGGCATCGAGATCGAAACGGTGGTGGCGCCCAACCTGTGGAACACCCTGGTCGATCCGTTCCAGGTCGAGAATGCGCTGCTGAACCTGGCGATCAACGCGCGCGACGCCATGCACGGGCACGGGCGCCTTACCATCGCGGCGCGCAACGCCCGGCCCGGCGAAGCCAGCGAGGAAGCGGCTGCTGCCTCCATGCAGTATGTGCTGCTGTCGGTCACCGACACCGGCGTCGGCATGCCGCCCGAGGTGCAGGAGCGCGTGTTCGAGCCCTTCTTCACGACCAAGCCCGAGGGCCAGGGCACCGGGCTGGGCCTGAGCATGGTGTATGGCTTCATCCGCCAGTCCGACGGCCACGTGAAGATCGTCAGCGCGCCCGGGCGCGGGACCACGGTCACGCTGTTCCTGCCGCGCGTGCAACGCGATGAAGACCCGGATATCGAACTGGATGCGGGCGCCGCGCACGGCGGCAGCGAGACCGTGCTGGTGGTGGAAGACGACGAGGACGTGCGCGCCACGGTGGTCGAGATGCTGGCGAGCCTGGGCTATCACGTGCTGCGCGCGCGCGACGCGCACGCCGCGCTGTCGATCGTCGAGCGTGGCGTGCCGGTAGACCTGCTGTTCAGCGATGTGGTGATGCCCGGCCCGCTGCGCAGCACCGAGCTGGCGCGCAAGCTGCGGGAACGGCTGCCGGACGTGGGCGTGCTGTTCACCTCGGGCTACGCCGACAGCGTTATCGTGCACGACGGGCGGCTCGACGCCGGCATCGAACTGCTGAGCAAGCCCTATACGCACGAGGCGCTGGCGCGCAAGGTGCGCCACGTGCTGGCGAACCGCGCCCAGCGCGCCCGGCGCGCCGCGCACGCCGCGCCAACGGGCCACGCGCCAGGTGCCCCGCGTCTGCGCGTGCTATGTGTCGACGACGACGCGCTGGTACGCGCGGGCACCGCGGAAGTGCTGCGCGCCTACGGCGTTCACGCGCTGGAAGCGGACAGCGAGGCCGGGGCACTCGCCTTGCTGGCCGGCAACGCGGTCGACGTGCTGGTGACCGACGTGGCACTGGCCGGCGATTCCGGAGTGGAACTGGCGCTGGCCGCGCGCATGCGCCATCCGGCGCTGGCCGTGGTCTTCGCCACCGGCTACGAACTGGACCTGACCCCGGCGCAGCGCGACGCGCTCGGCGCGGTCGCGGTGCTGCGCAAGCCGTATCCGCCGCAGCGGCTGCTCGAGGTGCTGCGCGATGTCGTGGGCGAGGTCGTTGGCGAGGTCCGGCAGCAGGCCGAAGCGCCCGCCCGACGGCAGACCGCAAGCTGAGCGCGCCGCGGCGCTGGCGGTCGGTTCAGCCGCTCAGCCCTTCAACCGTTCAGCCGCCAAGCAACCAGCCGCACGCGCCGGCCAGTCCGATCAGCGCCACGCCGGGCAGCAGGCGCTGCACCGCGCGCGGCGCGTAGGACAGGCCCAGCGCCACCGCGATGGCACTGGCCGTCATCATGCCCAGCCACGACACCGTGCCCAGCGGCCCACCCTGCGCGGCGATATGCAGTCCCCACGCCAGCGCCAGCGCCAACGCGCCGGCCAGGCGCATGCGCGCCACCGCGCCGCGCGACGGCATGCTGCCGCGGCCATGGATGTCGGCATGGTGCCGCTCGAGCGACAGCGCCAGCGCGGCAAACCCGGCCAGCGACAGCGCGAACGCAGCGAGCGCGTTCATGCGGCCTCCTGCGTGCCGGCGGCAACGTTGCGCGGGCGCGATGGCAGGCGTGCGGCCGCCGGTTGCCGACGGCCTGTGATCCACGCCGCGACGCCCAGCGCCACGCCAAGCGCCAGCGACACCAGGTCGAAGCCGGCCACGGCTGCCGGCCCGCGTCCCTGCAGCAGGGTCACGCCCAGATGCGACGCGGTGGTCAGCGCATTGAGCAGCGGGATGCTGCCGAACAACACCGCGCCCGCCCACAACTGCGCGCGCCACATGCCGCGCGTGGGCCGGCACAGCGCCAGCAGCGCGCACGCGGCCCAGGCCATGAAGAAGCAACGGATCTCGGCCTCGGGCCGCTGCGCCATTGCCACCGGCAGCAGGCGGTTAGCCCAGAAGTAGCTGGCAAAGGCCACCGGCAGGCCCGCGATCGCGCCGAGGTTGAGCGCCTCGACCAGGCGCAGGCCAAACCCCGGCCGCCCGCGCGCAGCGATCGCCCTGGCCTGCTGCTGGCGCGTGCGCACCGCCCACAGGATGGCGCCGGTGGCGACCATGGCGGTGCCGGCCAGCCCGCACAGGAAGAACAGCGCGCGCAAGCCCGGTGCCGCAAAGCCGGCGATATGCAGGCCAGTCATCACGCTGCGCGTCAGTTCGGCGGCGGACTTGTCCTCGGCGTACGCGCCAAGCAGGGCGCCGCTGGCACCGGCGAATTCCAGCGCGGGCGGATCGTGCGCGAGCGTATCCGGCTCGGCGCGGGTGATCGTCACGGTCGCGTTGGCATCGCCCGGCAGGCTCACCACGATGCGGCGCACCTGCCCGCCCTGCCATGCGCGCACGGCCTGCGCCATCATCTCCGGCACGCTCGCCAGCGGCGCGGCCGTGCCCGCGGCCTTAGGCGGCAGCGGGCGCAGCCCGGTCTGCGCCTGGAACGCGCGCTGGTCGCCCCCGTATGCCGCCTCGACGCCCCACGGCATATACATGAACAGCAGCGTCACCAGCCCGGTGTAGGTGATCATCAGGTGGAACGGCAGCGGCAGCACCGCCAGCGCGTTGTGCGCATCGAGCCAGGAACGCTGGCCCTTGCCGCGCCGGAACGTGAAGAAATCGGCAAAGATGCGGCGATGGGTGATCACGCCGCTGACGATCGCCACCAGCATGAACATGGCGCAGAACCCGGCGATCCAGCGCGCCCACTTGGCCGGCATGTAATGCAGGTCGAAGTGCAGCCGGTAGAGGAATTCGCCGCCGCGGGTCTCGCGCGCGGCTGCCAGCGGCGCGCCGGTGGCCGGATCGAGCAGGCGCGTGTCGAAGCGGCGCGGCTTGCCGTCGGCATCGCGCGGCGCCTGGCCCGGCTTGTAGGTCCACAGCACGTTGACCGTGTCGCGCCGCGCATCCGGCAGCGTGATGAACCAGCGCGCGGCATCCGGGGCTTCATGCTGCAGATAGCGCAACGCGTTCCGTGCCATCTGCGCCGGCGGCACCTGCGCGGCATCGGCCGGCGCGGTGCGATGCAGCTCCGGCCGCATCCACAGCGAGATCTCTTCCTTGTAGTAGCTGGCGGTGCCGCCGCAGAACATCAGGAACAACACCCAGCACACCAGCAGGCCGCTCCAGGTGTGGAGCCATGCCATCGACTGCCTGAATCCCGCGCGCATCACGCCCCCCGCCCGAGCGCCAGCATGGCCGCCAGCAGCGCGGCCGGCAGCGCCAGGCCAGCGCACGCGCGCCAGGCGCTACGCACCGCAAACACCCAGACCGCCGCGCCGGCATAGATGGCGAACGACAGCAGCGTCGCCGTGGTCACGGCATCGTGCCGCGCCATCGGCAGATAGAGCGCGAGCACCGCGGTGGCCAGCGCCGCCAGCGCATAGCCGCCGGCAATGGCGGCGACGGCGCGCGCGCCCACGCCCGCGCGATAGCGCCACCCGCTCGCCGCGGACGCCTTGCTCATGCCGGCACCCGCGGCGCCGCGCGCCCGGCGGCATCACCGGCGCCAGCGGCGTGGGCGACGAAACAAGGGCGGCGAGGCAGGACGAGGACGGCGGACATGGGGCGATGCAGGCTGGGAATCGTCACGAATGATAACAATTCGCATTATCGATCTCAAGGTAATCGCTGGCTGGCGCCGACCCGCCCCCGATTAGATCATCAATATTTTTGAATAACAATGACAATGCATGTCGCCTGAAAGACGCCGGGCGCTCGCTATAGTTCTGCACATGCAGCGCAACACGCCAAACAGCGCTGGCCGCAAACAATCAACTATTTTGAATCGCCCAGGAGAAAATCATGTCGAACGCCAAGCTTGAAGTACTGACCCCGCGCAACAGCCAGCTGATCTTCATCGACCACCAGCCGCAGATGGCCTTCGGCGTCCAGTCGATGGACCGCCAGCTCATGAAGAACAACGTGATCGGACTGGCCAAGGCAGCCAGCGTGTTCGACGTGCCGACCATCATCACCACGGTCGAGAGCGATTCGTTCTCGGGCTACACCTACCCGGAATTGCTGGATGTGTTTCCCGGCAAGCAGACGCTGGAGCGCACTTCGATGAATTCCTGGGACGACCAGAAGGTGCGCGATGCCCTGCAGGCCGCGGGGCGCAGGAAAGTGGTGGTCGCCGGGCTGTGGACCGAAGTCTGCAACACCACCTTCGCGCTGAGCGCGATGCTGGAAGGCGACTACGAGATCTACATGGTGGCCGACGCCTCGGGCGGCACCAGCAAGGAAGCGCACGACTACGCCATGCAGCGCATGGTCCAGGCCGGCGTGGTGCCGGTGACGTGGCAGCAGGTCTTGCTGGAGTGGCAGCGCGACTGGAAGAACCGCGACACCTATGACGCCGTGATCGACATCGCCAGGGAACACTCGGGCGCCTACGGCATGGGCATCGACTACGCCTACACCATGGTGCACAAGGCGGCGCAACGCACCGCGACGCCGCACGAGTCGATCGCCCCGGTCCACGCGCCGGTGATCGAGCGCTGATCCGCGCGGCCGGCATCTGACAGGAGATCCCACCATGAACCCAAGCCGAAGCCTCGCCCATGGCGCGCTGCTGCTCGCATGCTGGCTCGCCGTCGGCACCTCCAGCCTGGCCGCCGCGGCCATCGTCGCACAGACGCTTGGCTGAGCGCCGGGCGTGCCGCCGGCAGCAAGATCAAGCGGGCTGTCTCACCATGAGACAGCCCGCTGCACGGCTTACGCATAGGCGCCGTCGAGATACGGATCGACGCTGCGCGCCGGATCCGCCGAGACGCCGCTGCGGTCGAGCCCGGCCACGGAACGGGCGCCGTCGGTGTAGGGGGCGACGCTGCGCGCACCGTCGCTGAACGGATCGACGCTGCGGGCGCCGTCGCTGTACGGGCTGCGCGGCGCCTGGACCGAGCGCGCGCCTTCGCTGTACGGGTCGCGGGCATCGACCACGGCGCGAGCGCCATCGGTGAACGGGTCTCGTGCGCCTGCGGCAGAGAGGCTGGCGGCCTGGGCGCCGGCAGCGGCGGCAGCGAGAGCGATGGCGAAGACAAAGCGGCGGGCGATCTGGGTGGTCATGATCGGTTTCCTTAAGTTCACGTTGAGGGTTGAGCGGGCCGGCTTTCGCTTTCGGGTATCCGACGCCGCGGCCACGGAACGTATTTAAGGAGACCGGTGTATCGGCCATGTAGCCGATGCGGGCCGCCTTTGTCAGCCGCCGTGTCGGACGTGGGGCGGGATACAAGGCAGTACAAAGTCGAAGGCAGCCCGCAGGCCGTCGAGCTGGCTAGCCTGCCACCGCGCCCTGGCCTTCGCCCAGCCCCAGGCGCACTGCCTCGTCACGCAGGCTGCGCACGAACGCGTGCACGACCTCGCCGGCCCCGCCCTGGCGCCATACCGCGCCCACCGGCCCGAACGATTCGGCGTCGGCCACGGGCAGCACGCGCAGCAGGCCCAGCGCTTCCAGGTGGCGCGCCATGGCGCCGGAACAGACACCGATGTAATCGGTGCCGCGCAACACCGCTTCCAGCGTCAGCACGGAACCGGTTTCCACGCGCGGCTGCAGCCCGGCCGCGCCCCGCTCGAGCAGCACCGTGTCGAGCCGGGTCCGCATCAGCGTCTCGCGCGGCGGCATGACCCACGGGAAAGCGAACAGGTCACGCCAGGCGATGCGCTGGCGTCCGGCCAGCGGATGATGCCGTCCCACCACCACGCCGATACCATCCTCGAACAGCACCTCGTGCGCCAGGTGGGGGCCATAAGCGCGTGCGTCGATGGAGCCGACGATGACGTCGTAGTCGCGTCGCTCGAGCCGCTCCAGCAAGGTATTGAAGACGCCTTCCGTGACCTCGATCTGCACGTTGGGCTGCGCCTGCTGGAAGCTGACGATGGCGCGCGGGACTAGGTGAGCCACGCCGGCAAAGACAGTGCCCACATGCAGCCGTGCCACCGCGCCCTTGGCAATCGAGCCCAGCTCTTCATGCGCGCGCGACACCTCGCCCAGCACGCGCACCGCCAGCTTGCGCACCGCGTCGCCAGCCGGCGTGAGCTGCAGCCGGCGCCCGCGCACCAGCAGCCGCGCGCCTGCCAGCGCTTCCATCTCGCCCAGCCAATGCGACATCGCCGACTGCGTCATATGCAGCCGTTGCGCGGCAGCGGACAGCGTCCCGGCATCGAGCAGGATCAGGAAGGATTCGAGATGCCGCATGCGCAACCGGCGCGCCCAGGCCACGCGGTCTGAAGGTTCTGCCATGAGTGTTTACTAATACATCTATCGGAACAATTCACTGGCGCTCATGGTAAGCCAATTCAATAATGCGCAGGAGTTCCCGGGCTTTCTCGACTTCCTCACATTGTTCTCAGGCTTTCCACCTATGAAGAAACTCTCAGTTGTTTCGTACCTGGCCGTGGCTGCGGCCGGCCTGGGCCTGGCCCTGCCCGCCTGGAGTTGCGGCGAAGCGGGATCGACCCGGCCGATCCGCCTGGTGGTATCCCAGCAAGCCGGCGGCAGCACCGACACCATCGCCCGCATGTGGGCCGAGCATGCCGGAAAGGCGCTCGGCACCACCGTGGTGGTGGAGAACAAACCCGGCGCCGGCGGCGTCATCGCCGCCAAGTCGGTGCTGGCGCAACCCGCGGACGGCTGCACACTGTTCCTGGCCGGCGTGTCGCAGATGGTGCTGAACAAGTTCGCCTACGCCCCACTGGCCTATTCGCCCGAGAAGGATTTCACGCCGGTCGCGACGCTGACCAACGTGCCGTTCGTGCTGGTGGCCAACCCGCAGACCGGTTTGCGCACGCTGGACAGCCTGGCCGAAGCGGCGCGCGCCAAACCCGGCGCGATCAACTTTGCCTCGTCCGGGCTCGGCAATTCGACCCACCTGGTGGTCGAGATGCTGCTCAAGCAGCGCGGCCTTCGCATGACCCACGTCCCCTACAAGGGTGAACCTGACGGCGTCATTGCCACCGTCTCGGGCGAAACCCAGGTGATGGCGCCGGTGCTCAGCACCGCGTTGCCGCAGATCCGCGCCGGCAAGCTGGTGCCGCTGGTGGTGTTCGCCGCGAAGCGCGTGCCGGACCTGCCTGACGTACCGGCAGCGCCCGAGATCGGCCTGAAGGGTTTCGAGGACATCGGCTGGTCGGGCATCGCCGCCAGGGCCGGCACGCCGTCCGCGTCGATCCAGCGCATGCACGCGGCCACGCAGAAATTCCTGTCGGATCCCGTGGTCGTCGACAAGCTGCGCGCGATGCAGGTCACGCCGATGCCGGGCCCGGTCGGCAAGCTGGCCGAGCTGACGGTACGCGACACGGCCAAGTGGAAGGACGCCATTGGCGACCTGAACCTTCGCGCCAACTGAAGCCCACAACCCTTGATCCCGAGGCAACAATGAAAAAAGGCATGGTGGTCTGCCCGCAGCCCGAAGCGGCGGAAGCAGGCATCGAAATCCTGCGGGCCGGCGGCAACGCGGCGGACGCCGCGGTCGCCTGCGCGTTTGCCCAGACCGTGGTCGATCCGCTGATGTGCGGCATCGCCGGGTTCGGCACCGCCGCGGTGTATATGCCGTCGCACCAGGCGCATGAGTACATCGATTTCCACGCCACCGCACCGGCGCGCGCCACGCCGGACATGTGGGCCGACAAGCTCGAAGGCGAGGCGCGCGACGGCTTCGGCTTCTTCGTGAAGGACCGGCTCAACGACATCGGCTACCAATCGATCGCCACGCCGGGCACGCTGCGTGGGCTGGAGGCGATTCACCGCAGCTACGGCAGGCTGCCCTGGCAGGAAGTCATCGCGCCGGCGATCCGCTGGGCGCGCGACGGCTATTTCGTGCGACCGGGGATGTATGCGTTCTGGACCGATGCGGCCACGCTGGGCCGCGCCAGCAACCTGGAACGGCTCGCGTACAGCGCCGATGGCCGGCGCCTGTATTGCCGCGAAGACGGATCACCCAAGACCATCGGCACGCCGCTGCGCAATCCCGACTTTGCGGACACCCTCGAGCAGATCGCACGCGAGGGCGCGGATGCTTTCTATCTGCATGATATCGCCGGGCGCATCGTCGCCGACATGGAGGCCAATGGCGGCCTGCTGTCGCGCACGGACCTGGGGGACTACCGGGTCGAGCGCACCGCGCCGTTGACCGGCACCTATCGCAACCGCACCATCACCACCAACCAGCCGCCGGGCGGCGGCGTGATGCTGATCGAGATGCTAAACATCCTCGAGCGATTCGACCTGGCGCAGATCGGCCACAACACGCCGGAATACCTGCGCATCGTCTGCGAGGCGATGAAGGCAGCCACGCGCGACAAGGACCTGCACGTCGGCGATCCGGCCTTTGTCGACGTGCCGCTGGCGCGCCTGCTCGACAAGGGCTATGCCGGCGAACTGGCCGCGCGCATCGTCGCCGGCGACAAGGTCGACGTTGCCCGCGTCAATCCCGGCCATGTGGTACCGCGCGATACCACGCACCTGTCGGTAGTCGATGGCGAGGGCAACTGCATTGCGCTGACCCATTCGCTGGCAATGCCTTCGGGCGTGATGACGCCGGGGCTTGGCTTCCTGCACAACGGCTGCATGGGCGTCTTCGATCCGCGCCCAGGCCGCGCCGGAAGCATCGCGCCGGGCAAGCGGCGCTTCACTTCGTCCTGCCCTTCCATCGTGTTCCGCGACGGCAAGCCGGAGATCGTGCTAGGCGCGCCGGGCGGCACCCAGATTGCCATGGGAGTGCTGCAGACGATCCTGAACGTGGTGGATTTCGGCATGGCGATGCAGCCGGCCGTGTCCGCACCGCGCTTTTCGTCGACCAGCAATGCCATCGACGTGTGCAACCGGATTCCGCGCTACCTCACCGCGCAGCTGGAAGCGCAAGGCTATGAGGTGATTCGCAATCCGTATAACTACACGATCGCCTGGGTGCATGCGATCCGGTTGGTGAACGGGGAACTCGATGGCGGGGCGGATCCCGGGCGGGACGGGGTGGCCCTGGAGACGGAGGTTGCCTGAGGACGCGCGCAACCCGGAAATCCTGCCACCCCCGAAAATTTTTCTTGTAATGAGATCGATTCCCATTTACTATTCGATCACTGCCTGACGCACGGCGCATCGAACCAAGCACCGGACGGCGCAGGCAGACCGGCCAGGCTGGCACCTCGCGGCACGCGACGGCGACCAGCGCTGGCAGGCAAGACAGATTTCCGGATGCCGCCCCCGCGGCCTTCGACACCGACTTTTGTGGGGACCGCTCCGTCACGCGGAGCGTTTGGTAGTAGCCAGTCTCCGGAAGATCGGGAAAGCAACCAGACCCCGCTTTCCCGATCGCGTCTTCCGGCGGCAAGCCAGGCCATCTTTTTATTCCGCGCGCCGTGCAGGCACGTCGCGCCGCCAGGGACGAGGGCGCCAGCGCCCGGCCGGCCCTGGCGCTTCCCGCCTGAAATTCCGCCAAGCCACTGACGCCGTGCCCCGTGCGGCGCCAGGCCGGGCGCCGCCCTGACTGCGGGGCGCCAGCCGCAGCATGCCTATGCCATCCGCCATGTCATCCGAGAGCACCAACCCGATCCATCTCAAGCGCGCCGGCCTGAAGGCCACCTCGCCGCGGATGCGCATCCTCGAAGTGTTCCGAACCAGCGCCAGGCGGCACCTGAGCGCGGAAGACGTCTACCGCATCCTGCTGACCCAGGACGAGGATGCGGGGCTGTCGACGGTGTACCGCGTGCTGAACCAGCTGGTGCAGGCCGATATCCTGCTGCGGCACAGCTTCGAGTCCGACCACGCCGTATTTGAACTGAACGAAGGCGGTCACCACGACCACCTGATCTGCGTGGCATGCGGCCGCGTGGAGGAATTCCGCGACGAGAGCATCGAGCAGCGCCAGCGCCAGGTCGCCGCCGACAACGCCTTCGTGCTGCGCGAGCATATGCTGGTGTTGTATGGCGTGTGCCCGCAATGCCGTGCCGACGCCGCCGACGCGGAACGCGTGCCGGAACTGCCGGCCAGCGCCTGAGCGCTGCCCCCGCCGTCCCTGCCGTCCCCCGCCGCATCCTGCGCGCCTGACGGAGCCATCCATGGAGCGCCTGACCAAACCGCTATCCGAACTGAAGCACCTGATCAACCTGTGCCTGCGCCAGGAGCCCGGCTGCCAGGACTGCCAGCTGCGCGCGGTGTGCGTGCACCGTCCCGACCACACCGGCTGCAACTGGAGCGCCGAAGTCGATTTCCCCGAACGCAGCGAAGCCGACGCCGTGCGTCACTGGCGCCAGGCGCGCCGGGTGGTGATGCTGGTGCGTGAGCAGTACAACGTGGGCACCGCGGCGCAGGCCTGAGCCGGCCGCGGCGGTCAGATATCGAGCTGTGCTGCCGTGATGCCGAGCGCCGCGGCAATCCGCTCACGCGAGGTCTTGCGCAGCCGCTCACTGTTTTCCTGCTGCGCGTAGGCGGGCTGCGAAATGCCGAGCCGCGCGGCAACTTCCGCCTGGGTCAGGCCAAGATGTTCGCGCCAGGCGCGCAGCGGGGGCACATCGTCGGCCAGCACGCGCCGGACCACGGCATGCGGGATCAAGTTTCCGGCTTGCGCAAATTGCGTGAGGTAATCGCCGTAGGGGATCACGACAAAGGCCGGCTTGCCGTCCGCGCCGACGATGGTCTGGATGTTAACTGGCCCGAATCAACGGTCGACGGCAGCGCCGGCAGTCTGTCTGCTTCCGGTTTCCCTTGCAGCCCCCGGCCGCAGCACCAGCCAGACCGCCATCCCGATCAGCGCGCCGCCGGCGGCATGCGCCCACGACAGGGCCTCGCCCAGGAACAGCGCGCCCCAGGCAATGCCGAACGGCGGGATCAGGAACGTCACCGTCAGCGAGCGCACCGGGCCCAGGTCGGCGATCAGACGGTAGTACAGGATGTAGGCCAGCGCCGTGCACAGCGTGCCCAGCCCCAGCATGGCCGCCCAGACGCCGGCCCCTGCGTCGGGCAGCGTGTTGTGGCGCCACAGCGCGGCGATGCAGAAAGGCAGCAGGAACGCGGCCGCGCCGACCAGGCTGCCGGCCGCCACCAGCCGGCTGTCCAGCCCGCCGCGCTGCGTGATCCAGCGCCGCGCCAGAAAACCCGACAGGCCGTAGCACGCCGTGGCGAACAGGCAAGCCAGCGCGCCCAGCAGGACCTCCGTGGAAAACACCACCGGCCCGGTGCGGGTCAGCACCGCGGCGCCCGCCACGCCGAGCAACACCCCCAGTGCTTTTGCGCGGGTCAGCGGCTCCGCAAAGGCGATCGCGCCGATCACCACCCCCATCAGCGGCGTCATGGCATTGAACACCGCCGAGTAACCGGCCGGCAGCCACAGCGCCGCCACGGCATACATCACGAACGGCACGCCGGAGTTGACCACGCCCAGCGCCAGCACCGCCGGCCATTTGCCTTGCATGTCCCAGCGCAGCCCCAGCAGCGGCAGGCACGCCGCCAGCGTCAGCGCGCCGACCAGCACGCGCACGAAGGCCGTCGGCATCGGCCCCAGCACCGGCGCGCCGATGCGGATGAACAGGAAGCTGGCGCCCCACAGGGCGGCGAGGGCCAGCAAGCGGAACAGGTCGAGGGGTTTCATCGGACAGGCGGGGGGCCCCGCCGGCAAGGTGAGCAATGCCGCATTGGACGCCGGTGCGGCGCGGACCGCAAGCCGGATTCGGACCTGTGCCCCCGTTCCGACGCTTGCCGACGCGAGAAGGCCAATGGCGATTCCGCTCTGTTGACAGATCTACCTGAGAGTTGGGGGCCGTTTAGGCCACAATGTCCCAAAAAAACATCACTTCCTTTCCATGGCCTTTCATCATCACCCCCCGCAGGAGGGGACGCGCGCCCGGCGCGTGACAATCCGCATTCGATTAAATTAAAATCTGGTCTGCGCCAGAGTTAATTGACCCCTCCGACGCATTCCCGACAAGCCGCCAGGCCTCCTGGCGGCTTCTTTTTTTGCTCCGGTAAAATGCGTGCTGCCCGCGCACCGGCGGGCGAAGGTCCCTTGATAGGCGGTGCTGCGGCGCCGCCGGCGTCACACCGCCAGCATCGCGCGTCAACCGGCGCGGCGCCGGCCGCGTTGCCAACTCACATGAAACGACAGTTTTTGGGCCTGCTGGCCCGCGTCTACGTCCTGCAATTCGCGCTGGAAGTCCCCGCCACGGTGGCCATGCTGGCCGACATGCTGCTGGAATACGGCTTCCAGGTCGATATCGGCTCGGTGCGCCCGCTGCTGCGCGCGCTGCAAATGGAAGGCTACCTGGAAAGCGTGCTGCGCGACGGCATCGGCCGGGTCTACCTGCTGACCGAACGCGGCCGCGAAGAGCTGCAGGCCAGCCGCCAGCGCATCGACGAACTCTACCGCCGCCTGCACGCGGGCCTTCCCGCGACCGACGACGCGCAACGCTCGGCCTGAGCAGGCCCGGCACCGCTGCCGCGGCGCCGCCAGCGTACCCGTTTCTGCGGGCTGCCAGGATCACCGCGGCGCCCGGCCCAACCGCCTTACTTCTTCTCCGCCTTCCCTTCGTAGCGCTTGCTCCATTCGGCCAGGATGCGGTCGCGGTTGTCGCTGGCCCAGCGGAAATCGTTCCTGATCAGGCGCTTTTCGTAGTCCGCCGGCAGCAGCGCGTCGGGTTTGGCGATGCCGGGCACGGCCAGCACCGCGAAGTTCTTCTCATACAGCGCCATCGCCTCGCGCGACGCCGAGAAGTCGGCCAGCTTGCGCGCCGCGTCGAGTTGCTTCGTGCCCTTGACGATGGCGGTGGCCTCGATGTCCCAGCCCAGGCCCTCGCTGGGCAGCACGATATCGATCGGCGCCCCTTCCTTCTTCGACTTCAGGGCGCGGTACTCGAACGCGATGCCGATCGGGAACTCGCCCTGCGCCGCCATCTTGCACGGCTTGGAGCCCGAGTGCGTGTACAGGCCGATGTTCTTGTGCAGCGCGTCCATGTACTGCCAGCCCTTCTGCTCGCCCATCATCTGCAGCCAGGCGCTGACGTCGAGGAAGCCCGTGCCGGACGAGGCCGGATGCGGCATCACCACCTTGCCGGCATAGACCGGCTTGGTCAGGTCGGCCCACGAGGTGGGCCTGGGCAGGCCCTGCTTCTGTGCCTCCACGGTGTTGAAGCAGATCGCCGCGCCCCACACGTCCATGCCGACCCAGGCCGGCGGGTTGGCCTGGCTGCGGTACTTCGCATCGATCGCGGCCAGGTTCTTCGGCGCATACGGTTCCAGCATGCCTTCCTTGTCGAGGATCGCCAGGCTGGAGCCGGCCAGGCCCCACACCGCGTCGGCGCGCGGCGCGGCCTTTTCCGCCAGCAGCTTGGCGGTGACGATGCCGGTGGAGTCGCGCACCCACTTGATCCCGATCTCGGGATGCGCCTTTTCGAACGCGGCCTTGTAGGCGGCGATCTGGTCGGCCTCGAGCGCGGTGTAGACCGTCAGCACAGTGGCGGCGGCGGCGTGGCCGGCGAGCAGCGGCAGCGTGGCGGCCACCGCGGCCATTGCCGCGGAAATGCCGGTGATGCGGATGCGGGACATGGGTTCTCCTTTGGAATCGGTCAGGGTTGCGAAAGCAGCGGAACGGCAAGCATGGGACGGGCTCAGTGGGACAGGCTCAGCCGGCGCGCCAGCGCTGCGCGGCGGTGGTGGCGGGCATCATGCGAACACCCGCAGCGCCGGCGCGGGCAGTGCAATCCAGAACTTGTGGCCGCCCGCCTCCGGCAGCCGGTGCCGCGCCTCGCGCGCGACGTCGGCAAACAGGGTCAGGCCGGGCAGGCGGTCGGCTTCCAGCGCCAGCCGGTAGCGGTTGCCGAGGTAGGTCTGGTCGACCATGCGCGCCAGCAGCCGGTTGGGCTCGACGGGGTCCGGGTCCAGCCGCACGGCTTCCGGGCGGCAGCACAGCCTGCCGGCGCCGGCCACCGGCTGCGGCACGTCGACCAGCAGCTCGAGCGCCTGGCTGCCCTCTCCCACCGTGAAGTGCCCGGCCGTCGCGCTGTGCCCGGGCAGCCAGTTGGCCTGCCCGACAAAGCCGGCGACAAAGGCCGACGCCGGCTGCTCGTAGATCTCGGCGGGCGTGCCGGCCTGCACGATGCGCCCGCCGTCCATCACGGCGATGCGGTCGGCCATGGTCATGGCCTCTTCCTGGTCGTGCGTGACCATCACCGTGGTGATGTTCAGGCGGCGCTGCAGCTGGCGCAGCTCCGCGCGCAGGTGCTCGCGCACGCGCGCGTCGAGCGCCGACATCGGCTCATCCAGCAACAGCAGCGACGGCGCCGGCGCCAGCGCGCGGGCCATCGCCACGCGCTGCTGCTGGCCGCCGGAGAGTTGCCCCGGGTACTTGCGTTCGCTGCCGGCCAGGCCGACCAGGTCGAGCATCTCGGCCACGCGCGCATCGCGGTGCGTGCGCCCCATGCCGCGCCCGTGCAGGCCGTAGGCGACGTTCTGCGCCACGGTCAGGTTGGGAAACAGCGCATAGGACTGGAACAGGATGCCGTAGTCGCGCGCCTGCGGCGGCAGCCCGGTCAGCTCGCGCGCGCCGGCGTGGATGCGGCCGGCGTCCTCGCGCTCGAGGCCGGCGATGATGCGCAGCAGCGTGGTCTTGCCGCAGCCGGACGGGCCCAGCAGGCACAGCAGCTCGCCCTGCCCGACCGACAGCGACACGCC
Source organism: Cupriavidus taiwanensis (assembly GCF_900249755.1). Classification (NCBI taxonomy): domain Bacteria; kingdom Pseudomonadati; phylum Pseudomonadota; class Betaproteobacteria; order Burkholderiales; family Burkholderiaceae; genus Cupriavidus; species Cupriavidus taiwanensis. The sequence continues at coordinate 2,300,037 of NZ_LT976854.1, read as the reverse complement.
GTCCAGCGCAACAAAGCCGCCCGAGCCGCCCGAGCCGCCCGAGCCGCCGAAGCGCTTGCTGACCTGCTCCACGGCCAGGAACGCCCTGCCCTGCGTTGGCTTGCCTGCCTGCATCGCCGAATCTCCCTGCCTCTCGATCGAACCAGCCGCCAGCATAGGCAGCGCAGATGCCAGCCATATGGCAGATCGGCAAAGGTTTTCGATGGAGGTATCGGGGGATTTGGGATGCGGCGGGCGCTTCGGCACGCGCTCCAGCGGGCCGCGGCGATCAGGCCTGTTGCGCGGCGGACGGCGCCGGGACGCGCGGGATCTCTGGCACCGCCAGCGGCTTGCTTAGCACCTCACGCAGCGCCTGCTGCGGCACGCCCTGGCTGAACAGGAAGCCCTGCAGCCCGTCGCACCCCTGCGCGCGCAGGAAGGCATACTGCGCCGCGGTCTCGACCCCTTCGGCGATCACCTTCAGGTGCAGCTGGTGGCCGAGCGCGATGATGGCCGCGGCGACGGCCTGGTCGTGGCCGGGCGTGGCCACGCCGTCGATGAAGGACTTGTCGATCTTGAGCCGGCTGATCGGCAGCCGGGTCAGGTAGTTGAGCCCCGAGTAGCCGGTGCCGAAATCGTCGATCGACAGCCCCACGCCCAGTTCGCGCAGCCGGCGGAAGGTCTCGATGGTGGTCTCGCCGCCGTCGACCAGGATGCCCTCGGTGACTTCGATCACCAGCCCCTGCGGCGGCAGTCCGGCCTGCTGCAGGCAGCGCGCCACGGTGTCGGGAAAGTTGGCCTGGCGCAGCTGCAGCGGCGAGATATTGACCGCGACCTCGAGCTCGCGGCCCAGTTCCGTGCGCAGCGCCTGGATCTCGCGGCAGGCGGTGGCCAGCGTCCATTCGCCCAGCGGCACCACCAGGCCGCTCTGCTCGGCAATGGGGATGAACTCGGCCGGATGCATGACGCCGCGCTCCGCGGTCTCCCAGGTGATCAGCGCCTCGACGCCGGGAATGGTCAGCGTGGCGGCATCGACGATCGGCTGGTAGCGCAGCCGGAACTCGTTGCCGGCCAGCGCGCGCCGCAGCAGGCCTTCGATGGTGAAGCGCGCCAGCGAGGCCTCGGCCATGGCGCTGGCAAAGCGGCACAGCTGCGCGCGCCCGCTCTGCTTGGCGGCGTAGACCGCCGAGTCGGCGGCCTTGAGCAGCTCGGTCAGCGTGTCGCCGTCGTCGGGAAACACCGCCATGCCGATCGACGGCGTCACGCGCAGGCGCTGGCCGCCGGCCAGCAGTTCTTCATTGACGCGCGTCTGGATCTTGGCGGCGATCAGTTCGGCTTCGCTGTCGTGGCGCAGGCCGCCCAGCACCACGCCGAACTCGTCGCCGCCCATGCGCGCCACCAGGTCGCCCTGGCGCACCGTGCCCTTGAGGCGGTCGGCCATGGTGCGCAGCACGTCGTCGCCGACCGGGTGACCGAGCGAATCGTTGATGCGCTTGAAGTGGTCCAGGTCGAGCAGCAGCAGCGCCACGCGCTCGCCGCGGGTGCGCGCCTGCAGCAGCAAGGCCTGGGCGCGCTCGCTCAGTTCGGCGCGGTTGGGCAGGCCGGTCAGCGGATCGTGCAGCGCCAGGTGGCGGATGTACTCGTCCACGCGCAGGCGCTCGGTCAGGTCATAGCCGATCGCCTGGTAGCCAGGCGCGGCATTGTCGGCAGTCATCCCGGCGGACACCCCGGCGGGCGACGGCGCGGGCAACGCGGACACCGCCAGACGCACCGGCATGCGCGAGCCGCCCTTGCGCACCCAGGTCCATTCGCGCTCATCGGTCAGCCCAAGCCGCGGCTTGGCCAGCAGTGCGGGCAGCCCGGGCGGCACCGGCGCACCCAGCTCGGCGCTCAGCGCGCGTGCGTGATCGGCCAGTTCGGCGGCGACATGCAGGCCGGTCATGGGCATGCGGCCGACCAGTTCGGCGCTGCTGTACCACAGCATGCGCTCGCCCGCGGGGTTGATGCCGGTGATCAAACCGTGCTCGTCGAAGGTGATGACGCAGAAGGCGGCGTGCTCGAGCAGCCCGGCATAGCGCGCGGCCTGCATCGCGGCGTCGGCCTGCGCGTGCCGCTCGGGCGCGAGGTCGGTCACCGCCCACAGCCAGTGGCACGTGGCGCTGTCGCCGGCGGGCAGGCGCGCGGCGCCGACGCGCAGCGCAAAGCGGTCGCCGTTGGCGCGCACGCCGGCCAGTTCGCGGTGGATCGCGGAACCCGCCGCGGCGTCGGCGGGGACCACGCCGGTGGCGCCGGGAACCAGCGCGTCCAGGCTGCGGCCGGCCAGGCGCGCGGCCTCGGTGCCGAACAATTGCCCGGCGCGCTCGCTGGCGCGCACCACCACGCCGTGCGCATCGGTGACGAGGAAGCCATCGGCGGACTGCGCCAGGCAGGCCTGCAGCATGGCGCTGTCGTCTTCCCAGGCGTGCACCGCCTGCGCCTCGCGCTGGCGCGCGGCGCGGCCCTGGCGCGCCAGCGCATGGGTCAGCCATGCCAGCAGCAGCGTCGCCAGCGCACCGATGGCCGGCACCAGGTAAGCGGGCCGCGGGCCGTGCGCGGCTTCAAAGGCGGGACGCGTGGCGGCGCGCAGCGTCCAGGTACGGCCGCCGTACTGGAACTGGCGCTCGCCGCGCAGCAGCGGCGCGCTGCCGTCTTCGCGCCGCTCGCCTTCGGTGGGGCCGCCCGACAGCAGCACCCCGGCCGCGGCGGGGCCGCCCTCGTGCAGCGACAGTTCGAGTTCGTTCGCGGCCGAGGCCCCGACCGCGCGCATCAGGTCGCCCAGCCGCAGCGACAGGTAGACGTAGCCCAGCACGGCTTCGCGCCGCTGCGCCACGGTGCTGACCGCGGCGCCGCCATAGACCGGCAGGAACAGCACCGCGCCGCGCTGGCGCGGCGCGGCCCCGGTCTCGCCGAGCGGGTCCAGGCCGGCGCTCAGGCGCGGCTCGCCGCTGTCGCGGGCGGCTTCGAGCGCGGCCCGGCGGGCGGGCTCGGACAGCATGTCGAAACCCGCGACGCGCATGCTGCGCCCGTCGAGCGGATCGATGTAGAGGATGGGCGCGTACAGCGCGCGCGCGCCGGCGGGGTGGATGCGGTAATCGGCGAGGCCGTCGGCGCGCGCGGCCTGCTCCAGCTGGGGTACCTGCTGCGGCGTGGCGAGCGGCGCGTAGCCGATGGCCTGGGTGCCGGCGGGCAGGTCGTCGCGCTGCGCGGTATAGAGATAGTTGCGCCATTGCGCGCGCGAGGTGCCGGGGTTGGCCGTCATCACCGCGGCGACGCCGCGCAGCAGCCGTTCGTTGTCGAGCATGCGCTCGCGCAGCGCGCTGCCGGCTTGCGCCAGCAGCGCGTCGAAATGCTGCTGGGCGGCGCGGCGCTCGAGCCGGTCGGCGTGCAGCCATGCCCCCGCCGTCAGCAGCACGCCGCCGGCCGCGACCAGCAATGACAACAGGGCGGGAGAAAGCGAAGTCGGTCTCATGGTCGGTCGGTTCCGGCATGCGGCAGGAGCACGCGCCCTGCGCAGGCATGCCGCCATGCGGCCAGCCCTCGCCTTAGCGGGGGACTATACCGTGGCGCAGGCGGCGCGCACAGCCCCGCCGCGGCATGGCCACAGGCGCGGGGAAATGCCCGATGCCCCGCCAAGGCAGGGGTATGGTAGGGTTGTACCCGAGACTCGACCTGCAGTTTGCGACCAAGCCTGCAATGTTCCTCGCTTGCCTTGCGCCCCCACTGCACCCGACATGCACGTCTACACGCCCACGCTGAAAGCGCGCATCGCGATCATCACCACCGTGCTGGCCGCAGTGTTCGGCACCGGCATCGTCCTGATCGCCCTGTATGACGCGCACAGCGATCTGCACGATGCGCTCGAGGGCCAGCAGGATTCCGTGGTCAAGCTGACCGCCAACCAGCTCGACACGGCCATGAACGACCGTATCCAGCTGCTGTCGCACCAGGCCGGCCAGCTCGGCGGGCTGATGGCGCAGGCGCACGGCGCGCAGGCCACCGCGGTGCGGCAGCGGGCGCTGCAGACACTGTCCGCCGCGATCCCGGTGCCGGCGGCGTTCAACGCGCTGCTGGTCGTCGACCAGCACGGCTACGTCCTCAGCAACCAGGGCGCCGGTGCCGAGGTGCGCGACCGCGCCTACTTCCGCGAGGCGGCGCGCACGCTGGCGCCGGTGGTATCGCCGCCGATCCGCTCGCGCACCACCGGCCAGATGGGCGTGCTGGTGGCGGTGCCGGTGCTGTCGCCGCAGCGCAGCTTCGTGGGCCTGGTGGGCGGATGGCTGGACCTGTCCAGCGCCAACTTCCTGGTCGACATCCTGCACAACCGGCTCGGCACCACCGGCTACTACTGCCTGGTATCGGCCGGGCGCGAGCCGGTCTACGTGCGCCATCCCGATCCCGCCCAGGCGCGCCAGCCGGCACGGCCGTTGGCCGATACCTGCGGCGAGGACGACAGCCCCGCGCTGCTCGAATTCCTGACGCCGGCGCGGCCGGTGATTGCGCGCTACCTGATGTCGAGCACCGGCTGGGAACTGGTGGCGTTGCTGCCGGCGCGCGAGGCCTATGCCCCGCTGCGCCAGATGCAGCAGCGCTTTCTCGGCATGGCGGGGGTGGCGATGGCCGGGGTGGCGCTGCTGATCTGGCTGGCGGTGCGGCGCCAGCTGGCGCCGCTGTCGCGCCTGCACCGCGTGGTGCTGGCCAGCGCCAACGACCTGTCCGCGTTCGAGCGCCTGCCCACGCGCCAGCAGCGCGACGAGATCGGCGACCTGACCCGCGCCTTCATCAAGCTGATGCGCGACGTGCGCGAGCGCCGCCAGGCGCTGGACCGCAGCGAACGGCGGCTGCGCGCCGTGACCGACACGCTGCCGTCGCTGCTGGCCTTCGTCGATACCGAAGCGCGCTATGTGTTCAACAACCTTGCCTACGAGCGCGTGTTCGGCCTGAAGCCCGAAGAGCTGCGCGGCAGGCCGATGCGCGAGGTGCTGGGCGAGGCCCGCTTCGCGCGCGTGCGGCCGTTCCTGGAACGCGCGCTGGCCGGCAGCGCGGTGACCTTCGAGACCGAGGACGATGGCCCCGAATACCACTGCATGGAAACCAGCCTGCGTCCGGAATGGAGCGCCGACGGCAGCGAAGTGGTGGGCGTGCATGTGCACGTGCAGGACATCACCCAGCGCAAGCTGGAAACGCAGCGCCTGGCGCGCATGTCGCGCACCGACCACCTGACGCAGCTGCTCAACCGCAGCGCCTTCGAGGGCCAGCTGCACGCGGCCATGGCGCGCAGCCGCGAGCACGGCACGCTGATGGCGCTGCTGTATCTCGACATGGACCGCTTCAAGGCGGTCAACGATATCCACGGCCACGCCGCCGGCGACCTGCTGCTGCAGGACTTTGCGCAGCGCGTGCGCCAGTGCGTGCGCGAGGGCGATACCGTGGCCAGGCTGGGCGGCGACGAGTTCGCCGTGGTGCTGGAAGACCTGCCGCAGCCCGGCGCGGCGCGCCGGGTCGCGCAGGCGATCCTGCAGGCGATGGACGTGCCGTTCAGCTTCGAAGGCGTGCAGGCCGACGTCGATGTCAGCATCGGCGTGGCGCTGTACTGCGGCGGCGCGGCGCAGGACCACGAACTGATGCGGCTCGCCGACGTGCTGCTATACCGCGCCAAGGGCGCGGGCCGCGGCCGCTACGAGATCGGCCCGCCGGAACTGGCGGACCAGCCGGCCCCGCAGCACGCGGGGCCGCCCGCGGCTCAGTGAAGCGTGCCGGCGGGCTTGTCCGGCACCGCGCCGGCCGCGCCGTCGGGCTCGAACGGCACGTGGCGGCCGTCGCTGGACTGGTAGCCAAGCTGGGCGTCGGCGCCGAGCATTTTTTCCCAGGCGATCATGGCCTGGGCGACGGCCTCGGGCGCGCCCTTGAACACCACCACGTCGTTGCCGCAGCCGGGGCATTCGCCGCCGAACACCGCGTCGATGCCGGGCAGGCCCGGCACGTCGAGCGCGTCGAACTGCGCGAACGCGGTCTTGCAGTGGCCGCAGACCAGCTGGGCCGGGCGCAAGGCCTCGATCTTTGCGCGTGCCTGTGCCGCACGCTCTTCGGGGGTACCCCGCCGTTTCGCCTCGCCCATGATGTCCTTCCTTCCCCGTGCTGCCGGTGTGTGTGTGTTTGCAGCGGCCGGCCGGTCTGGCCGGTGCCGTGCCTGTTAGATGCGCAATGCGGGCCGGTGGTGCCCGGACCGTGATGCAGGTGACGGCCGCAATGCCTGCGTGCCGGTACCTGCCACGTTGCGCCGGTGACGCGCCTACCCGGCATTGTAACCAGCACGGCGCAGCAAATACCGGGCCGACAGGAAGCGGCAGCGCCTGCTATTGTGGATAACGATGCCCCGTGCGGCCGCGCATGCGTCGCTTGCCGCACCGCGGGCATGCCGGTGCCATCCACCTACCCCCAAAGGAGGACGTTCCATGATGCGACCCAACGTGCAGGAAAACGCCGCCCGCTACGCCGACTGCATTGCCGCCTGCAATGCCGCGGCGGCGGCCGCTCTCAAGTGCGCGGCCGCGTGCCTGGAGGAACAGGACGTGCGCAAGATGGCGCGCTGCATTGCGCTGGACATGGATTGCGCCGGCATCGCCCAGCTGGCCGCGTCCTACATGCTGCGCAACAGCGAGTTCGCGCCGCTGGTGTGCGAGGACTGCGCCGAAGTCTGCAAGTGGTGCAAGGAGGAATGCGAGCGCCATGACGCCGAGCATTGCCAGGAATGCGCGCGCGCCTGCGCCGCCTGCATGGAGCAGTGCCTGAAAATGACGGCGTAGCGCAAGCGCCGCCCCGCTTCTGCCCTGCTTCAGCTGCGCTCAATCTCCGCCGGGCGCTGCGTCCGCCAGCGCGACGAAGGCATCGATCAGCCGCGCGCCGCGCCGCTCGCGCAGGCAATACAGGTATTCGTGCAGGCACGGCGCAGCATCGGTGAAGCCCAGCACGCGCAGGTCAGGATGGCTCGGCACCTCGTGCCGGGCGATCACCGATACCCCCAGGTTGCGGATCACCGCTTCGCGGATCGATTCGCGGCTGCCGATTTCCATCTGCGCCATCGGGCTGACGCGCGCCTGCGCCAGCATGTCTTCGGTGGCGATGCGCGTGGTCGATCCCAGTTCGCGCATCAGCAGCCGGCAGTCCGCCAGCGCGCTGACCGGCACCTCGGTCCGCGCGGCCAGCGCATGGCTGCGATGCACCACCAGCCTCAGCGGATCGATCCCCAGCAGCATCCGCGACAGCCGCGCATCGTCAACGCGCTGCGACGAGGTGGCGAGGTCGACGCGGTATTCCTGCAGCGCCTCCAGCACCTCCTGCGAGTTGCCGGTGACCACGCTCACGTCGATGGCCGGGAAGCGGTCGCTGAAGCGGCGGATCAGTTCCAGCACGTAGTAAGGGGCGGTCGCGCCCACGCGCAGGCTGCCGGTGCGCAGGTCGCCGGAATGGCGCAGGAAGAAGTCGATCTCGGTTTCCTGCTGCACCAGTGCCTCGACCCGCGGCAGCAATGCCAGCCCGGCGTCGGACAACGCCAGCCGGCGCCCGCCGCGATGGAACAGTTCCACGCCGTAGGCCTCTTCCAGCGCGCGGATCTGCGCCGTGATGGTCGGCTGCGACAGCCCCAGGCGCTTGGCCGCCTGCGTGACGCTGCCGATGCGGGCCACCATGAAGAAGGATTTGAGCTGGGCGATGAGCATGCGAGGTGGATATCCCCGGAACGGGCCGCGAACGCCGGCAACGCGGCAAGACGGCGGGGCGCGGCGCCCGCCATGGCGAAGCGGTATTCTAATGGACCGCACCCTATCCTCCGGCCCAGCCGCCCGCTCGCATTGAGAAGGAGTCAGCCCATGCCTGCCCCGTCCACCGCCGCCACCCGCATCGAAAAAGACAGCCTGGGCGACGTGCCCGTGCCCGCCGACCACCTGTGGGGCGCGCAGACCGAACGCTCGCGCCAGAACTTCCGCATCGGCACCGAGAAGATGCCGCCCGCGCTGATCGAGGCGTTTGCCATTCTGAAGCTGTGCGCGGCGCGCGCCAACGGCGAACTGGGCGTGCTGCGGCCCGAGCTGGCGCACGCCATCGAGCAGGCCGCCGCCGAGGTCATCGAAGGCCGCTGGCCCGATGAATTCCCGCTGTCGGTCTGGCAGACCGGTTCCGGCACGCAGACCAACATGAACCTGAACGAGGTCATCGCCAACCGCGCGATCCAGTTGCTGGGCGGCGAGGTCGGCAGCAAGACCCCGGTGCATCCCAACGACCACGTCAACGCCAGCCAGTCGTCCAACGACAGTTTCCCCACCGCGATGCACATCGCCGCCACGCGCGCGATCCGGCAGGAACTGCTGCCGGCGCTGGAGCAGCTGCAGCAGACCTTCGCGCGCAAGGTCGACGCCTTTGCCGATATCGTCAAGGTGGGCCGCACCCACCTGCAGGACGCGGTGCCGCTGACGCTGGGGCAGGAGTTCTCCGGCTACATGACGCAGGTCGCCGATGCGCAGTCGCGCCTGCAGCAGGCCATGCTGCGCGCGATGCCGGTGGCGCAGGGCGGCACCGCGGTGGGCACCGGCCTGAACGCGCCGCACGGCTTTGCCACGGCCTTTGCGCGGGCGCTGGCCGACTACACCGGCCTGCCGTTCGAGCCCGCGCCCAACCGCTATGCGCTGCAGGCCGCGCACGACGCGCTGGCGGATTTGTCCGGCGCGCTCAACACCACCGCGTCGTCATTCCTGAAGATCGCGCGCGACTTCATGCTGCTGGGCTCCGGTCCGCGCGCCGGCTTTGCCGAGCTGGTGCTGCCGGCCAACGAGCCGGGCTCGTCGATCATGCCGGGCAAGGTCAACCCGACCCAGGCCGAGGCGCTGGCGATGGTGTGCTGCCGCGTGATCGGCAACCACACCACGGTGACGCTGGCGAACGGGCTGGGCACGCTGGAGCTGAACGCGTACAAGCCGGTGATCATTTACAGCCTGCTGCAGTCGGTCAGCCTGCTGGCGGGCGCGGCGTCGAGCTTTGCCGAGCATATGGTCGAGGGGGTCGAGGCCGACCGCGAACGCATCGCCGAACTGCTGGAGCGCTCGCTGATGCCGGTGACCGCGCTCAACCCGCATATCGGCTACGACCGCGCCGCGGAAATCGCCAAGCTGGCGGTCAAGCGCAACCTGTCGCTGCGCGAGGCCGCGATCGCGTCGGGGCATGTCACCGAGGCGCAGTTTGCCGAGTGGATCGACCTGAAGGGAATGACGCGCGAGGTATAGCGCCCGAGGGAATGCAACAGAGGCGCCCGGCGCGGGACCGCGCCGGGGCGGGGCGCGCCGGCCTTAGCCGACGAAGGCCTTTTCCAGCACGAAATGGCCGGGGTGGCTCATATTGCCTTCGGCAAAGCCGCGCGCTTCCAGGATGGCGCGCACGTCCTTGAGCATGTCGGGGCTGCCGCACAGCATGATGCGGTCGTTCTCGGTCGAGAACGGTGCCACGTCCAGGCGCTCGAACAGCTCGCCGGAGGCGATCAGGTCGGTGATGCGGCCGCGGTTGTCGAACTCTTCGCGCGTCACGGTGGGGAAGTACACCAGCTTCTCGCGCACCAGTTCACCGAGGTGCTCGTGCTGCGGCAGGTGTTCCTGGATCAGCTCGCGGTAGGCCAGCTCTTCGACGAAGCGGCAGGTGTGGGTCAGCACGACCTTGTCGTAGCGCTCGTAGACTTCCGGGTCGCGGATGATCGACAGGAACGGCGCCAGGCCGGTGCCGGTGGCCAGCAGCCACAGGGTCTTGCCGGGCAGCAGGTTGTCCACCAGCAGCGTGCCGGTCGGCTTCTTGCCGACATAGATCTGGTCGCCTTCGCGCAGGTGCTGCAGGCGCGAAGTCAGCGGGCCGTCGGGCACCTTGATGCTGAAGAATTCCAGCGTCTCTTCATAGTTGGCGCTGGCAATGCTGTAGGCGCGCAGAAGCGGGCGGCCGTTGACTTCCAGCCCGACCATGGCGAACTGGCCGTTTTCGAAGCGGAAACCGGGGTCGCGCGTGCAGGTAAAGCTGAAAAGGGTGTCGGTCCAGTGATGGACGGAAAGGATCGATTGCTGGTTCAGATTGCTCATGGCAAGACGCGGAATGCAGCGCAACGGCGCGCCAAAACGGCTGGGAAGGAAGCGATCTTAACGCATGGCCCGGGTCGGCGCAGGCGGAGCCTGCAACGCCAGCAAGGGCTTTGCACGGACCAAGCGCGGATGAGGCGTATCGGGCACGCTGCGGATGGAGCGGCGCGCCGCAGAGCTGCCGTCAGCCGCCGGGGGAAGTCGCCCCGGACAGTTCGCAGCGCTGGCGCGCCAGCGCCTCGCGCGAGTAGCCGTGGCGCACGCGCAGCTGGTGCTCGACCGCGTCGGCCTGGTCCAGGCAGGCGAACACCAGGTCGTCCTTGACGCGTTGCGACACGCCCTTCAGCCGCGGCGCCTCGTAGGCGACCTGGCGCGCGCGGCAGCGCAGGAACAGCAGGGTTTCCTGCGAGGCGATGATGAGCTGGTCGTGCTCGATCCGCTTGCATTCGACCAGGTCCTGGGCGGAAGCGCTGGCGCCGGCAAAGAACAATGGCAGGCACAGCCAGCGGCGCAACGAGCGGTGCATGGGAAACGGGGGCGCAGAAGGCCAGTTGAAGGTCCGGCTCGAATCATTGCCCAGACCGGCGCACAGTGCAAGCCGCGGTGCGCGCAACAGCGCATTGCGGCGCGGCGCCGGACGGCGCCAATTCGAATTCAGTGTCCAGCGCATTGGACAATCGGCCGCAAAGCCTGATGGCGCCGTCGCCCCCGTCATTCATGCTGCACCGCAACACGCTTCGGGGGGTGGGCAGCCAGGCCCGCAGCGGCTACGCTGATGCCAATAGCGCCGCAGTGCGCGCCAGATCACGCCCCAGTCCGACGGGCTCCTGCTTTTCGCCCGGCCTGCCCCCGTGTTCCCCCTTGCCGCTCCACCGCCTATCGTCAGGCGATCCTGTGCGCGGCATCCCCCGCCCCGTACTGCGCAGCGCGATCCACCGCGGCGGCTTGCACCGCCCTGACTGCAAAGACCACATCATGACCGATCTCACCGCTACCCCAGCCCGGACGGCGACGCCTGACCGCGAGGACGTGCGCAAGCGCGTCTACGCCATCGTCGCCGCTTCGTCGGGCAACCTGGTCGAATGGTTCGACTTCTACGTCTACGCCTTCTGCGCGATCTATTTCGCGCCGTCGTTCTTCCCCAAGTCCGATCCCACTGCGCAGCTGCTGAACACCGCCGGCGTGTTCGCCGTCGGCTTCCTGATGCGCCCGATCGGCGGCTGGCTGTTCGGCACCATTGCCGACCGCCACGGCCGCAAGCATTCGATGCTGATCTCGGTGGTGATGATGTGCGCCGGCTCGCTGCTGATCGCGTGCCTGCCCACCTATGCCAGCATCGGCAACTGGGCCCCGGCGCTGCTGCTGCTGGCGCGGCTGATCCAGGGCCTGTCGGTGGGCGGCGAATACGGCACCACCGCCACCTATATGAGCGAGGTGGCGCTGCGCGGCCGGCGCGGCTTCTTCTCGTCGTTCCAGTACGTGACGCTGATCGGCGGGCAGTTGCTGGCGGTGCTGGTGGTGGTGATCCTGCAGCAACTGCTGGACGAGGCCGAACTGAAGGCCTGGGGCTGGCGCATCCCGTTCGTGGTGGGCGCGCTCACCGCGGTGGTGGCGCTGTTCCTGCGCCGCACGCTGCACGAGACCTCGTCGGCCGCCACCCGCGGCAGCAAGGAGGCCGGCAGCGTGGGCGCGCTGTTGCGCCACCACAAGGCCGCGTTCTTCACGGTGCTGGGCTATACCGCGGGCGGCTCGCTGATCTTCTACACCTTCACCACGTACATGCAGAAGTACCTGGTCAACACCGCCGGCATGTCGATCAAGACCGCCAGCTATGTGATGACGGGCTGCCTGTTCCTGTACATGTGCATGCAGCCAGTGTTCGGCGCGCTGTCCGACCGCATCGGCCGGCGCAGCAACATGCTGTGGTTCGGCGCGCTGGGCGCGCTGTGCACGGTGCCGATCCTGACCGCGCTGCGCACCGTCAGCAGCCCGGGGATGGCCTTCGTGCTGATCGCCGCGGCGCTGGCCATCGTCAGCTTCTACACCTCGATCAGCGGCATCGTGAAGGCCGAGATGTTCCCGCCCGAGGTGCGCGCGCTGGGCGTGGGCCTGGCCTACGCCATCGCCAACGCGATCTTCGGCGGCTCGGCCGAGTATGTCGCGCTCGGCATGAAGACGCTGGGCCATGAGACCGCGTTCTACTGGTATGTGAGCGCGATGATGGCGATTGCCTTCTGCGTCAGCCTGCGCCTGCCGCGCCAGGCCAAATACCTGCACCACGAGCACTGAGGCGCGGCGTCTCGCCGGCATGGCAATATACGGGGGCTTTGATGCCCCCATCCGCCTCCGCCTTTCTTCGATCACCCCATGGACCTGAACGCCCTGCGCCTGTTCGTCGACATCGTCGACGCCGGCAACCTGAGCGCGGCCGCGCGCAAGCTCAAGATGACGCGCGCCAACGTCAGCTACCGGCTCAAGGCGCTGGAGGAAGAGCTGGGCGTGCAGCTGCTGCGCCGGACCACGCGCCATGTCGAGCCCACCCCGGTCGGCGCCGGGCTGTACGAGCACGGCCGCAATATCCTGGGCGAGGTCGCGGCGGCCAATGCGCTGATCAGCAATATGGGCAAGAGCCTGCAAGGCCATGTGCGGCTGTCGGTGCCGACCGGGCTTGGCCATTCGCTGCTGTCGCCGCTGCTGGTGCAGTTCAAGCAGCGCTACCCGGACATCACCCTCGACGTGGTGTTCGACAACCGCGTGCACAACCTGGTGTCGGAAGACGTGGAGGTGGCGCTGCGCATCATCTCCACCCCGCCGGATTCGGTGGTGGCCACCGAGATCGGCGCGGTCGACTGGATCGTGTGCGCGTCGCCGGGGTACCTGGCCGGGCACCCGGCGCCGCAGGCGCTGGCCGGGCTGCAGGCGCATGCGATCGTGTGCGCGTCGCCGGTGGGGCAAAAGCTCAAGGCATCGGGTTCGCGCGAGGGCGGCAGCGGCGACGAGGTGCGCGAGCAGGTGGTGCTCGAGCCCACGCTGAGCTCGGAGAACTTCGCCTTCCTGAAGGAGGCGGTGCTGGCCGGCCTGGGTGTCGGCATCTTCCCGATCTATGCGATCGGCGCGGAACTGGAAAGCGGGGCGCTGGTGCCGCTGCTGTCCGACTACCGCATCAGCGTGTTCGGCAGCAAGCTCTACATGCTGACCCTGCCCAACCGCTACCAGACCCTGGCCACGCGCTACCTGCTGAATTTCCTGAAGACCGAACTGCAGGCGGTGTGGCCGCGGCTGCACCGTTAGCCGCGGCCCTTCAGGCCGGGTGCCGGCGCACTATAGTAGGAGCACAAGGATAACCGTCGGCGCATCGGTAACCAAGGAGCAACCATGGCCCTGGCCAGCACGCTCGCAAACTGCCTGAGCAGCAAGAACACCCGCTACGACATCATCCGCCACCCCTACACCCTGAGCAGCATGGCCACGGCAGAGGCCGCGCACGTGCCCGGGGACCGGCTGGCCAAGACGCTGTTGCTGGAGGATGAACGCGGCTACGTTGCCGCTGTGATCCCTTCGAGCCATCACCTGCAGATGGCCGCCATCTGCGAACAGACCGGGCGCAACCTGGTGCTGGCGCACGAGGACGAGATCCGCGAGATATTCAAGGATTGCGACCTCGGCGCGATTCCGCCGGTGGCAATGGCATACGGCATGCAGACTTATGTGGACGACAGCCTGATGCAGCAGCCCGAAGTGTATTTCGAGGGCGGCGACCACCAGGACCTGGTGCACATGAGCGGCGACCAGTTCAGGCAGCTGATGTCGGATGCGGGACACGGGCAGTTCTCGCGCCGCATGATGTAAGCGGTGCGGCGGCAACGGCCACCACGCGGGTTGCGGCCCGCGTGGTGGCCGTTTTGCGTTTTCAGCGGACCTGCGGCGCCGGCTCGGCGCTGCCCTCGGGCAACGCCGGCGCGCTGTCGTCCTTCAGGTCCACGCCGGAGCGCCCCAGCGCCGCGGCGCCGCGCAGCAGAAACACCAGCCGCTCGGCGGCGTGCGCACAGGGCAGCCCTTCCGGGCGCACGTTGGAGATGCAGTTGCGCTCGGCATCGGTACGGCCGGGGCGCGGCGCATAGGTCAGGTAGATGCCGAGGCTGTCCGGCGAACTCAGCCCGGGCCGCTCTCCGATCAGCATCACCACCTGGCGCGCGCCCAGCCGCGCGCCGATCTCGTCGCCCAGCGCCACGCGCGACTGCTCGGCCACCACCACCGGACCGATGTGCCAGCCTTGCGGCAGGCGCTGGCGCGCCGCTTCGAGCAGCGGCAGCGCATGGCGCTGCGTGGCCAGCGCGGACAGGCCATCGGCAATCACGAACACCACATCCGGCGCCTGCTGCGGCCGCGCCGCGTCCAGCCGCGCGCCGCTGGCTTCGTCCAGGCGCCGGCCCAGGTCGGGGCGGCGCAGGTAGTGCGCGCGGTCCGGCGCGGCGCTGTGCACCGCCACGTGCGCCAGCCCCGCCGCATCCAGCGCCGCGGTGACGGCGCCCACCTCCAGCGCCAGGTGCACCGCATCGCGCGCCTGCGCATGGGCCAGCCCGAACGCCAGCACCGCATCGGTGGGCTGGCTGTGGCCGGTGCGGCCCAGCGCGATGCGCGCGCGCGTGAAGCGGCGCAGCCGTTGCCACGGGTCGGCTTCGGGCGCGGCGCGGTCCGGACTGGCGGGAGTCTGGGGTTCGACCGTCATCGCGGCTCCTTACAAGCTGTGCGCCATCTGCAGCAGCGGCTGGCGCGCGGCGGGTTCCAGCAGCCGGCCGGCGGCGTCGGCAATGCCCATGCGCTGCAGCCAGTCCTCGAACTCCGGCGCCGGGCGCAGCCCCAGCACTTCGCGCAGGTACAGCGCGTCGTGGAACGAGGTGCTCTGGTAGTTCAGCATGATGTCGTCGGCGCCCGGCACCCCCATGATGAAGTTGATGCCGGCCACGCCGAACAGCGTCAGCAGCGTATCCATGTCGTCCTGGTCGGCCTCGGCATGGTTGGTGTAGCAGACGTCGCAGCCCATCGGCACGCCCATCAGCTTGCCGCAGAAGTGGTCCTCCAGCCCGGCGCGGATGATCTGCTTGCCGTCGTACAGGTACTCCGGCCCGATAAAGCCCACCACGGTATTGACCAGCAGCGGCGAGAACGCGCGCGCCACCGCATAGGCGCGCGCCTCCATGGTCTGCTGGTCGACGCCGTGGTGCGCGTCGGCCGACAGCGCGCTGCCCTGCCCGGTTTCGAAATACATCAGGTTGTCGCCCACGGTGCCGCGCGTCAGCGCCTGCGCCGCGTCGTGCGCCTCGGCCAGCAGCGACAGGCTGATGCCGAAGGCCGCGTTGGCGCGCTCGCTGCCGGCCACCGACTGGAACACCAGGTCCACCGGCGCGCCCTGCCCGATCGCGCGCAGCGTGTTGGTGACATGGGTCAGCACGCAAGACTGCGTGGGGATGTCGAAGCGGCTGCGCAGCTCGTCGATCATGCGCAGCAGCGAAACGATGGTGCCCAGGTTGTCCGACGCCGGGTTGACGCCGATGGTGGCATCGCCGCAGCCATAGAGCAGGCCGTCGATGATCGACGCGGCGATGCCCTTGGGGTCGTCGGTGGGGTGGTTGGGCTGCAGCCGCACCGCCAGCCGGCCCGGCAAGCCCACCGTGCTGCGAAAGCGCGTGACCACCTGGCACTTGCGCGCCACCGCGACCAGGTCCTGGTTGCGCATCAGCTTGCTGACCGCTGCCGCCATCTCCGGCGTGATCCCGGGCGCCACCCGCGCCAGCAGCGCGCTGTCGGTGTCGTGCCACAGCAGCCAGTTGCGCAGGTCGCCCACGGTGGTGGCGCCGATCGCGGCAAAGGCGGCGGCGTCGTGGCGGTCCTGGATCAGGCGCGTGACCTCGTCGTCTTCATAGGGGACCAGCGCCTCGTTGAGAAAGCGCGTCAGCGGCACCTCGGCCAGCGCCAGCCTTGCCGCCATCCGTTCCTGCTCGCTGTGTGCGGCAAGGCCCGCCAGCGCGTCGCCGGAGCGCGCCGGGCTGGCCTTGGCCAGCAGCGCGCGCAGGTCGGCAAAGACGTGGCGGTGGTTGCCGATGATATGGGTGTAGGCCATGCGTTGCGTTCCCTGGGCGTGGCGATGGACGAGAGACAGCGGCGAGACAGCGGAAAGACAGCGCGGCGCACGACTGGCCGAGCCCGATTCCCCCTAATATAGACACCCTTTGCGTGTGCCGATATGCCAACATCGAAGCCATGCTGCGGCGGCACATGGGGCCGCTCGGGCGGCTGACGCCGTCATTACATCTGGATCGGCGAGAATCCAGGACTTATTTCAGCATTTCAGCAAATTGCATGCCGGAGACACCGATGAAAGACCCCGAACCGACCGCCACCCCGCGCCTGCCGCCGGCCGCGTGGTACAGCGTCGGCACCGTCGCCTACCTGCTGACCGCGCTGGCGCTCTGGACCGTGCTGCATGCCAACCTGGTCGCGGCGCTGCTGTCCGGGCTGCTGCTGTACTCGCTGGTGGACGTGCTGGCGCCGCGCCTGAAGCGCCTGCACCAGAGCCACGACGCGCTCGCCGTGGCGATCCTTTCCGCGCTGATCCTGCTGGGGCTGACGCTGGCGGGCTGGCTGCTGGTGCGCTTCGTCAGCGGCGAGGGCAATACGCTCGACGGCCTGCTCAACCACGTCGCCGACATCATCGACCGCTCGCGCGGGCAATTGCCGCCCTGGGTCAGCGACGCGCTGCCCAACGGCGTCGACGAACTGGCCAACACGCTGATCGACACGCTGCGCGAGCATGCCGCGACGGCGCAGAAGCTGGGCGCCGAAGTGCTGCGCACGCTGGTGCATATCCTGATCGGGCTGGTGATCGGCGCGATGGTGGCGCTGTACCGCGCGGTGGCGCGCCCCAACCGGCGCCCGCTGGCAGCGGCGCTGGTGGCGCGTGCGCGCACGCTGCAGCAGGCCTTCTCGCAATTCATCTTCGCGCAGATCCAGATCTCCACCATCAACACCGTGCTGACGGCGATCTACCTGCTGCTGGTGCTGCCGCTCTTTGGTGTTCACCTGCCGCTGAGCAAGACGCTGGTGGTGATCACCTTCGTCGCGGGCCTGCTGCCGGTGCTGGGCAACCTGATCTCGAACACGGCCATCGTGGTCGCGTCGCTGTCGGTGTCGCTGCCGATCGCGGTGGCCTCGCTGGTGTTCCTGGTGGTGATCCACAAGCTCGAGTACTTCCTGAACGCGCGCATCATCGGCGCGCGCATCCAGGCGGCGGCGTGGGAACTGCTGATGGTGATGCTGCTGATGGAAACGCTGTTCGGCATCCCGGGCGTGATCGCCGGGCCGATTTTTTATGCGTACCTGAAGCGCGAGCTGGCCGGTGCCGGGCTGATCTGAATGCCGCGGCCGGCACGCCGGCGCGGTGGTTGGACCAAAGACCGGCTCACGGACGCTCCCTAGCCGCCGTCCTGCTCCACCCGGCTGCGCACGAAATCGATATGGGTCTGCATCGCCGTGCGCGCCTCTTCGGGGCGGCGCGCGCAGATGGCCTCGCACAGCGTGCGGTGCTGCAGCAGCAGCAGGTCCGAGGCATCGTCATCCTGTTCGCGCAGGCCGGTGCCGTTGATGGTGATGTGCTCGCGCAGCATGCCGATCACGCTGGTATGCAGGTGCAGGAACATGGTGTTGTGCGAGGCCTGCGCGATGGCGTCATGCAGCTGCGCGTCGGCATCGGCCTCGGCCTGCTTGTCGTCGGCGCCGCGCGCGCGTTCCAGCTCGGCCATCAGCGCGCGGATCCGCTTCACGTCGGCGGCATCGGCGCGCAACGCGGCGAAGTAAGCCGTGGCCCCCTCCAGCACGCGGCGGAATTCCAGGATGTCTTCACGCAGCGCGGGATGGTCCGCCACCAGCTGCCCCCACGGCGAGGCAATGCCGGCGCGCAGCTGGTCGGTGGCATAGACGCCCGCGCCGCGCCGGCTCTGCAGCAGGCCGCGCGCGGCCAGGCGCTGGATCGCCTCGCGCACGGTGTTGCGCGCCACCGCGTATTGCGCGGCCAGCAAGCGCTCGGCCGGCAGCCGCGTGCCGGGCGGCCAGGTGCCGTCGAGCAGCGCGGTCTCCATGCGCCGCATCACCGACTCCACGCGTCCGCGCGCCTGCCCGTGCCTGGCTGCCGTCATGCCGTGTTTCCTCGCTCCTGATCTGGCGCGGCGCTCCTGAAAAATTGGTCCGACCAATTTGAACCGCCGCGCGGAAGCGGGAATTATGCGCCCAAACGTGCGACCCAGCACGTGTGGAGCGAGACATGAAGGATCGTCAGTACCCCAGCGGCCCTGCCCCCACGCAGGCCTACCTGTTTGCCACCTGCCTGGTCGACATGTTCGTGCCGCAGGCCGGCCTCGACGCCGTGCGGCTGCTCGAGCGCGAAGGCCTGACCGTGCATTTCCCGCGCGGCCAGAGCTGCTGCGGCCAGCCCGCCTACAGCAGCGGCAACCCCGACGCCGCCCGCGCGGTGGCGCGCGCCCAGCTGGACCTGTTCCGCCAGCCGTGGCCGGTGATCGTGCCGTCCGGCTCGTGCGCCGGCATGATGCGCCACCACTGGCCGCAACTGTTTGCCGACGATGCCGACGCCGGCCCGAAGGCGCGCGAACTGGCCGCGCGCGTCTATGAGCTGGGCGAGTTCCTGCTGCACGTGCTGAAGGTGGACTTCGGCGCGGCATCGGCAGCGGCCCAGCCGCCCGAGCGCATCGTGCTGCATACCTCGTGCGGCGCGCGCCGCGAAATGGGTACGCGCCAGCACGGTGTGGCGCTGGTCGATGCGCTGCCGGGCGTGACCCGCGTCGAGCATGCGCGCGAGTCCGAATGCTGCGGGTTCGGCGGCACCTTCTCGCTCAAGCATCCCGACATCTCCGGCGCCATGGTGCGCGACAAGGTCGCCTCGGCCTGCGCCACCGGCTGCGACCGGCTGGTTTCGGCCGACTGCGGCTGCCTGCTCAATATCGGCCACACCGCCGCGCACGACCGCGCGCCGCTGCAGGTGGAACACCTGGCCAGCTTCCTGTGGCGCCGCACCGGAGGTGCCGCATGAGCACGCCCGGCGCCCGCGAACGCATGCTGGGCCGGCTGCGCGCCGCCGCGCCCGCGCCGTCGCCGCACACCACTGAACTCGACCGCCGCATCGACAGCCATTTCGCAGCGCGCCGCCATGGCACGCCAACCACCGGCGAACGCGTCGCCGCCATGCAGGCCGCATTGCAAGGCCTGCATGCCGAGGTCTGGTGCGCCGACGCCGGCGCCTGGCCCGCATTGATCGGCGCGGAACTGGCTAGCGCAGGCGTCAGGCGCCTGCTGCTCGATCCGGCCAGCCCGGCCGGCGCCGCGCTGGCTGCCGCGTTGCCGGCCGGAGTCGAAGCCATCGGCTACGACCGCCCGATCGAAGCGTGGAAGGCCGAGCTGTTCGACACCGTCGACGCCGGCTTCACCGTGGCGCGCTCCGGCATCGCCGCCACCGGCACGCTGGTGCTGGCGCCGGACGCTGGCTCGCCGCGCACGGTGTCGCTGGTGCCGCCGCTGCACGTGGCGCTGGTGCGCGCCTCGACGCTGCATGACGACCTGCACATGGCCGCGCGCGCCGAGCGCTGGGCCGACGGCATGCCGACCAACCTGGTGCTGGTCTCCGGCCCGTCCAAGACCTCGGACATCCAGCAGACCCTGGCCTACGGCGCGCATGGTCCGCGCCGGCTGTGGGTGGTGATCGAGACCGACACCGCGGAGGCCGTGCGATGAGCCAGCACACGCTGAATTTCGTTCCACCGCAGGACTTCAAGGCGCGCGCCCGCGAGGCGCTGGACGACCCCAAGCTGCGCCAGAGCTTCCGCGGCGCGATGGACTTCCTGCAAGGCAAGCGCCTGGCGCAGTTCCCCGACGCCGATGAGCTGGAACGCCTGCGCGACCTGGGCGAGGCGGTGCGCCAGCACGCGCTGGCCAACCTGCCGGACCTGCTGGTGCAGCTCGAAGACAAACTCACCGCGGCCGGCGTACAGGTGCACTGGGCCGAGACCGCCGACGAGGCCAACGCCATCATCCATCGCATCGCGGCATCGAAGCAGGCGCAGCGCGTGATCAAGGGCAAGTCGATGGCGAGCGAGGAGATCGAGCTCAACCATTACCTGGCCGAGCGCGGCGTGGCCTGCATCGAGTCCGACATGGGCGAATACATCGTCCAGCTCGCCGGCGAGAAGCCGTCGCATATCGTGATGCCGGCGATCCACAAGACCAAGGGCGATATCGCGCAGCTGTTCACCGAGCATATCCCCGACACGTCCTATACCGAGGACGTCGACGCGCTGATCCAGACCGGCCGGCGCGCGCTGCGGCAGGCCTTTGTCGAGGCCGACATCGGCCTGTCCGGCGTGAACTTCGCCGCGGCCGACACCGGCACGCTGTGGCTGGTGGAGAACGAGGGCAACGGCCGGCTGTCCACCACCGTGCCGGACGTGCATATCGCCATCATGGGCATGGAGAAGGTGGTGGCCAGACTCGAGCACATCGTGCCGCTGTCGACGCTGCTGACGCGCTCGGCCACGGGCCAGGCCATCACCACGTATTTCAACCTGATCTCGGGCCCGCGCCGCGCGGGCGAGCGCGACGGCCCGCGCGAAGTGCACCTGGTGCTGCTCGACAATGGCCGCACCCAGGCTTATGCCGACGCGCAGCTGCGCGCGACGCTGCAATGCATCCGCTGCGGCGCGTGCATGAACCACTGCCCGGTCTACACCCGCATCGGCGGCCACGCCTACGGCACCACCTATCCCGGCCCGATCGGCAAGATCATCTCGCCGCATCTGCTGGGGCTGGACGCCACCGCCGACCTGGCCACCGCATCGAGCCTGTGCGGCGCCTGCGGCGAGGTCTGCCCGGTGCGCATCCCGATCCCGCAACTGCTGGTGCGCCTGCGCACCGAGGCCAACCGCGATCCGGACGAACGGGTGGCCAACCCCCTGCGCGGCCAGGGGGCCAAGTACAGCAAGGGCGAGCACCTGGTGTGGCGTTTCTGGAGCGGCGCGTACTCGCACCCGGCGGCATACCGGCTGTTCCGCTGGGCCGCGACGCGGCTGCGCGCGCTGACACCGTCGAAGCAGATGGGATGGACGCAGCACCGCACACCGCTGAAGCCGGCGGCGAAGAGCCTGGCGGATTTGCTGAAGGAAAAGGGGCAGCCGGAGTAGGGCGCTTCTCAACGCGCCAACGCCTGCCCACACCCGCTTGTTTGCTCCCCTCTCCCGCTTGCGGGAGAGGGAGTACACAAGCGCGCGAGTCGACGCCCTCACGCTTTTCCCAAGACAACAAAGCTATCCCGAACCACCACCAAATCAGGAGACCCACCTTGCAACCCTGGACCCAACTCTACACACCACTAGGCAGCCTGTGGCTGTCGTCGCTGGCGGCAGCCATCCCCATCCTGTTCTTCTTCATCGCGCTCGCGGTGTGGCGCATAAAGGGCCACGTCGCCGCGGCGGTGACGCTGCTGCTGGCGCTGGCGGTGGCGGTGTTTGCCTACGGCATGCCCGTGCAGCAGGCGCTGGCCTCGGCCGGCTTCGGCTTTGCCTACGGGCTGTGGCCGATTGCGTGGATCATCGTGACCGCGGTGTTCCTCTACAAGATCGTGGTCAAGACCGGCCAGTTCGACGTGATCCGCGCCTCGGTGCTGTCGATCACCGACGACCAGCGCCTGCAGATGCTGCTGATCGGCTTTGCCTTCGGCGCCTTCCTGGAGGGTGCGGCGGGATTCGGCGCGCCGGTGGCGATCACCGCGGCGCTGCTGGTGGGGCTGGGCTTCAACCCGCTGTACGCGGCCGGGCTGTGCCTGATCGCCAATACCGCGCCGGTGGCGTTCGGCGCGATGGGCATTCCCATCATCGTCGCCGGGCAGGTGACGGGCATCGATCCCTTCCATATCGGTGCCATGGCCGGGCGCCAGCTGCCGCTGCTGTCGCTGCTGGTGCCGTTCTGGCTGGTGTTCATGATGGACGGCGCCAAGGGCGTGCGCGAAACCTGGCCGGCGGCGCTGGTATGCGGCGGCAGCTTCGCCGTGACGCAGTACTTCACCTCCAACCATATCGGGCCGGAACTGCCGGACATCACCTCGGCGCTGGTCAGCCTGGTATCGCTGGCGGCGTTCCTGAAGGTGTGGCAGCCGCGCAGCGCATCGCAACGCGCCGGCGGCAGCGCTGGCAACGTCAGCGGCGGCACGGTCGCGCTGGCAGGTTTTGGCGGCGGCTTCGGAGGCGCGATGCCGAGCCGCAAGGCTTCGCCCTACACGCTGGCGCAAACGCTGCGCGCGTGGGCGCCGTTCGGCATCCTGACCGCGATCGTCACGGTGTGGAGCCTGCAGCCGTTCAAGGCGCTGTTCGCCGCCAACGGCGCGCTGGCCGGCACCGTGCTGAAGTTCAGGATCCCGGGGCTGGACCAGCTGGTGATCAAGGCCGCGCCGATCGTCGCCACGCCCAAGGCCTATGACGCGGTGCTGAAGATCGACCTGCTCTCCGCGGTCGGCACCGCGATCCTGCTGACCGCGCTGGTCTCGGCCGTGCTGCTGCGCATGAAGCCGCGCGACCTGCTGGCCACGTTCGGGGAAACGCTGGTGGAACTGGCGCGCCCGGTGCTGTCGATCGGGCTGGTGCTGGCGTTCGCCTTTGTCGCCAACTACTCCGGCATGTCGTCGACGCTGGCGCTGCTGCTGGCCGGCACCGGTGCGGCGTTCCCGTTCTTCTCGCCGTTCCTGGGCTGGCTGGGCGTGTTCCTGACGGGCTCCGACACCTCGTCCAATGCGCTCTTCTGCGCGCTGCAGAACACCACCGCGCACCAGATCGGCGTGTCCGACACGCTGATGGTCGCGGCCAACACCACCGGCGGCGTCACCGCCAAGATGATCTCGCCGCAATCGATCGCGGTCGCCTGCGCGGCGACCGGGCTGGTGGGCAAGGAATCGGAGCTGTTCCGCTTCACCGTGAAACACAGCCTGCTGTTCGCGGTGATCATCGGGGTGATGACGATGGTGCAGGCGTATTGGTTGCCGGGGATGATTCCGGGGTGACACTGAACCTCACCGATCGCGTGCTCCCTCTCCCGCTTGCGGGAGAGGGGAGCAAACCAGCGCGGTTGCAGCTACTCGAGGAATGCGTCGCCCTCGCTGAGCGGCGCATGCCGGTACGTCGCCGGCGTCCGGCTCAGCTTCACCGGCGCGCCCAGGCCCTGGTACCCGCCCTCCATCTCCACCACCATCCCGCGATGCCGCGTATGCGGATGCTGCAAGGCATCGGCCACCGACAGCACCGGCGCGCATGGCACGCCGGCAGCCACCAGCGCATCCGCCAGCGCCTTGCCGTCGAGCGTGCGCATGCTGGCTTCCAGCTCGGCCTTCAGCGCCACGCGATTGACCGAACGCGCGCCGGCGGTGGCGTAGCGCGCGTCGTCGGCCAGCGCCGGCAGCTGCAGGTGATCGCACAGGATGCGAAACTGCCGGTCATTGCCGACCGCCAGGAAGACCGGGTCGGTGGCGGTGGCGACGGTGTCGTACGGATAGATGTTGGGATGCGCGTTGCCGGTGCGCTGCGGCGTCTTGCCGCTCATGAACCAGTTGGCCGCATGCGGATGCAGCAGCGACAGTCCCGAGTCATACAGCGCGGCTTCGACGAACTGCCCGCGGCCGCTGCGCGCGCGCTCCTGCAGCGCCAGCAGCACGCCGATCACGGCGTTGAGGCCGGTCACCATGTCGACCACCGGCAAACCCACGCGCAGCGGATCGCCATCGGCCTCGCCGTTGATGCTGAGGATGCCGGACATGGCCTGGATCGCGGCATCGTAGCCGGGCAGGCCGCCCAGCGGGCCGTCGGCGCCGAAGCCCGACACGCGGCAATGCACCAGCCGCGGGAAGCGCTCGGACAGCGCGTCATAGCCCAGTCCCCACTTCTCCAGCGTGCCGGTCTTGAAATTCTCGACCAGCACGTCGGCCTCGGCCAGCAGGGCCAGCAGCACCTCGCGGTCGGCCGCGGCGGCCAGGTCCAGCCGCATCACGCGCTTGTTGCGGTTCAGGCCGAAGTAGTAGGACGCCACGCCGTCCTTGAACGGCGGCCCCCAGGTACGGGTGTCGTCGCCCTGCGGCGGTTCGATCTTGAGCACGTCGGCGCCGTGGTCGCCCAGGATCTGGCCGCAGTACGGGCCGCCCAGGATGCGCGACAGGTCGACCACGCGGATGCCGGCAAGCGCGCCGGGGCTGGTTTGGGTCATGGCTGTTTTCCCTTGAGCGTTGTCAGTCGAGCTGGGCGCCGGACTTCTGCACCACGGCGCGCCACTTGCCGACCTCGGCCTTGACGAAGCCGCCAAGCTGTTCCGGCGTGGTCGACGGCGCGAATTCCAGCCCTTGCGCCTGCAGCGTCTTGCGCACGTCGGGCTGCTTCAGCGCATCGGCAAAGGCGCGGTTGAGCTTGCCGATCACCTCTGGCGGCGTGCCGGCCGGCGCGACCACGCCGAAGAACACCGATACATCGAATCCCGGCACGCCCTGCTCGGCCACGGTCGGCACCTCCGGCAGCGCCTGCGAGCGCGCCTTGGTGGTCACGCCCAGCGCGCGCACCTTGCCGCTCTTGATGAAGGGCATCGCGGTCAGCACGTCGGTAAAGGTCATGCTGACTTGGCCGCCCAGCAGGTCGTTCAGCGCGGGGCCGGTGCCCTTGTACGGGATGTGCTGGAAATCGGTGCCGGTGACGTTGTTGAACAGCACGCCCGCCAGGTGAGACGAAGCGCCATTGCCGGACGAGGCATAGGTCAGCTTGCCCGGGTTGGCCTTGCCATAGGCGATCAGCTCATTGACGTTCTTCGCCGGCACCGACGGATTGACCACCAGCACGTTGGGCAGCTGCCCGATCTGGATCACCGGGGCGAAGCTCTTGACCGGGTCGTAATTGATCTTGCGGTACAGGCTGACGTTGATCGCCAGCGGCGCCGAGGTGCCGAACATCAGCGTGTAGCCGTCGGGCTCGGCGCGCGCCACGGCCTCGGCGCCGATATTGCCGCCGGCGCCGGCGCGGTTCTCCACGACAACCGGCTGGCCCAGGCTGGTCTTGAGCGCGGCGGCCAGCGTGCGCGCCATGGCATCGGTGGGGCCGCCCGGCGGGTAGGTGACCACCATCATGATCGGCTTGGACGGGAAGTCTTTCTGCGCGAAGGCGGGGGCGATAAACAGCGAACACGCGGCGATGGCCGCGACGCGGTGCCAGAGTTTCATGGCGTTGTCTCCTGGTGTAGGACGTCTCCCGCGGGGGCGGGATGGGTTGGGGCGTCTTCTCGTGGTGGGGGTGCTCCCTCTCCCGCTTGCGGGAGAGGGTTGGGTTGAGGGCGGGAGCGTCAAACGAAGTTCATGCTGTCGGTATGCCAGCGCCTGCCTTCACCCCCGGCCCCTCTCCCGCAAGCGGGAGAGGGGAGCAGACCGTGGGTTCGGGTTGGCGGTGTCAGAACACGCTGACGTCTGCCACCGCGCCGGCTGCGCGCACCACGCCGTCAGCAGCTGGCGCCACCGTTTCCGCCAGCCACTCCGGTTCGGCGCTTGCCGCCAGCGGGTCCTGCGGCAGTACGCGGTGGCGCAGCACTAGCTGCGCCAGCCGCATGCGGCGCACCGAGCCGATGCGTCCGGCTTCCCAGGCCATCGCCACCGCGCTGGTCACGTGGTACAGCGCCGAGGCTGCCTGGCGCGCCAGCAGCTCGCCCTCGGCGCCGGCCGCGGCGGCCTGCGCGGCCAGCTTCGCGGCGGTGGCGATGGCGCCGTCGAACACGGCGCGGGCACCGGCATGCATCGGGGTATCGGCCAGCAGCGCGGCCAGGTGCGCCTGCAGCACCGGCAGCGCGCCTTCGCGCCGCACCGCGCGCAGCACGTCGAGCGCGACGATATTGCTGGTGCCTTCCCAGATCGAGCCGAGGTGGGCGTCGCGCACCAGGCGCGGGTCGCTCCATTCCTCGATATAGCCGCAGCCGCCGCGGATTTCCATCGCATCGCCGGTGACCTTGCGCGCGTCGCGGCAGGCGCGGAACTTGATCAGCGGGGTCAGGATGCGCATCAGCGGGTAGGCGTCGGGCTCGCCGGCGTCGGCGCGGCGCAGCGCCTCGGCGGTCTGGAACACCATGGTGCGGGCCTGCTCGGTGGGCAGCGTCAGCTTGAGCAGCTGGCGGCGCATCAGCGGCATGTCCTGCAGGCGCTTGCCGAAGGCCTGGCGCGCGCGCGCGATAAACAGGCCTTCGGTCAGCGCGCGGCGCATCAGCCCGGCGGCGCGCACGCCGTTGGACAGGCGCGAGTTGTTGATCATGTCGGCCATCTGCACGAAGCCGCGGCCGGGCTCGCCGACCAGGTAAGCGTGCGCACCCTCCAGCCGGATCTCGCCGCTGGCCATCGAGCGCGTGCCCAGCTTGTCCTTGAGCCGGATGATGCGGTAGTGGTTGGCGCTGCCGTCGGCCAGCGTGCGCGGCAGCAGGAACAGCGACACGCCCTTGTGGCCGGGCACGGCGTTGCCGGCCTCGTCCTCCACGCGCGCCAGCACCATCGCCAGCGCGGCATCGGGGTTGGAGCAGAACCACTTGTCGCCGAGCAGGCGCCAGCCGCCTTCGGCGGACGGATCGCGCACCGCGCGCGTGGCGGTGGCGGCCACGTCGGAGCCGGCGCCCTGCTCGGTCATGAACATCGCGCCCTGGTACAGGTCGTCAAAGACCTGCGTGGTCAGGTTGGGCAGGAAGCGTTCGACCAGCGCCGGGTCGCCGAACTTGCGCAGCGTGCGCGTCAGCGAATCGGTCATCGACAGCGGGCAGCACAGGGCGAACTCCGCCTGCACGAACAGATAGGTGAGCGCGTACTTGGCCGCCGGCGGCATGGGCTTGTCCCAGCCCAGCACGCCGCCGCGGTGCGACGCCGCGGCAAGGCCGAATTCGGCAAAGGCCACGCGCTCCATCTGCACATAGGCCGGGTGCTTGTCGATGCGCTGCGCATCGACGCCGGCGCGGGTGCGGTAGGTGAGTTCAGGCGGGTTGCGGTCGGCCACGCCGGCCAGTTCGTCGAGCACGCCGCCGGCCAGTGCGCCCATGCGCTCGAGGTGCGGCAACAGGTGGTTGAACAGGTCGGGCGGCAGGTACAGCGGCAGCAGCGCGCGCAGGTCGGGGTCGGCGGCGAACAGGCTGCCGCCCTGGCGGTCGGGCACCGGGTGAACGGCGGCCGCGGCCTGATGCTGTTGGGGGATGTCGCGCACGGCGCTGGATGGCATGGCTGGTCTCCTGGTTTGGGCGGGTGCCGGCCTGCGGCCCCTTTGGCCTCCATTATTCAAACCCCATGGATTCGCGTCTAATTCTAAAATTGGCTTGATCCATATAATTTCTGTATCGCCATGGAATTCCGCCACCTGCGTTACTTCCTCGTGCTGGCCGAGGAACTGCACTTCGGCCGCGCCGCGCGCCGGCTGGCCATTTCGCAGCCGCCGCTGTCGCTCAATATCCAGCAGCTCGAGGCCTCGGTCGGGGCGCGGCTGTTCGACCGCGACAGCCGCGGCGTGCGGCTGACCGCGGCCGGGCGCGCCTTCCGGGAATCCGCCACGGCGCTGCTGGCGCAGGCCGAGGCCGCGCGGGTGCTGGCGCGCGAGATCGAAGCCGGCGCGATCGGGCGCCTGCGCGTGGGCTTTGTCGGCTCGATGCTGTACCGCGGTCTGCCGCAGACGCTGCGCGAGTTCCAGGCCGCCTACCCCGGCATTCACGTGGCGCTGACCGAACTGAACTCGCAGGAGCAGATCGACGCGCTGCTGCATGACGAACTCGACGCCGCCTTCATCCACACCGGCCGGGTACCGGACACGCTGCAGGCCACGCTGGTGCACAGCGAGCCCTTCGTCTGCTGCCTGCCGGCCGAACACCCGCTGGCCGCGCTGGCGGAGGTGCCATTGACGGCCTTGCGCGGCGAGCCCTTCGTGCTGTTCTCGCGCAAGGCCTCGCCGGACTATTACAGCCGCATCTTCGACATGTGCGCCGCGCAAGGCTTCTCGCCGCAGATCCGGCATGAGGTGCGGCACTGGCTGTCGGTGGTGTCGCTGGTGTCGCAGGGCATGGGGGTGGCGGTGGTGCCGGCGGCGCTGGCGCGCTCGGGCATGGCCGGCGCGGCGTTCCGGCCGCTGGCGGACGCGGCGGTGCGATCGGAAGTCTATTGCGCCTGGAAGACGGCGCCGGACCATCCGGCGCGCGACCACTTCGTCGCCATGGTGGCGGGGACGGCGGCGGCGGACCTGAAGCGCAGCCATATAGAAAAAGCCACCGGTCCAGGGACCGATGGCTTGTGAAGTACGCGTGGAACGGGGTGTTCAGCGTGCAGTGAGCTTAACGCCGCCGGCTTACGGCAGCCATAACGCAAATGCAGTAATTGCGCGCGATTGCCGGAAGCGCGCGGATTCGGTGTTGCATTGCCGAACCGCCGCTGCGTCGGCTGGATAGCGGCGCGCCAGCGTCGACACGCGCTCAGCGACGCCCCCTTAGCGGTTATCATTCGCCTCCTGCCGTGCCCGGCGCGCGGCAAGGCTGGCGTGCCCGCCCTTTGAGGGGGCAACGCAACGCCTCATTTGCGATACAATGAAAACGATTTTCATTTACATACCCCGGCGCGGTCGCACCGACCGCTTGGCGGCAGGCCGCGCCACGGACTGGAAGCATGATGCGGTTGTCTGAACTTCCACGGCGCACGCCCGCCGTAGTGCAATCGGTGGACGACGCCACCCCCGGGGATCCGGTCGCGCGCCGCCTGCGCGAACTGGGCTTCGTTCCCGGCGAAGCCGTGCAGATCATCGCCTACGGGCCGTTCGGCATGGACCCGCTGGTGGCGCAGGTGGGCTTCACCCGCTTTGCGCTGCGCCGCGCGGAGGCGGCGCGCATCGGCGTGGCAATCGCCAGCGCCTCGGTCACCCGCATCGCCCCCGCCGCGCAGGGCGACGAGACTGCCCAACCGTCCGCCAAGCGGACCGCCTGAGCCTTCCCCGGATTATGTCTGCAGCTGCTTCCCCTTCGGCCCTGCGCATTGCGCTGGTCGGCAATCCCAATTGCGGCAAGACCGCACTGTTCAACCGCCTGACCGGCAGCCGCCAGAAGGTGGCCAACTACGCGGGCGTCACCGTCGAGCGCAAGGAAGGCTATTTCGTCTCGCCGGCCGGGCGCCAGGTGCGCATCCTGGACCTGCCCGGCGCCTACAGCCTGCATGCGGCCAGCCTGGATGAAGCCATCACGCGCGATGTCTGCCTGGGCCAGCGCCCCGGCGAAGCGCGCCCGGACCTGCTGGTATCGGTGGTCGACGCCACCAACCTGCGCCTGCACCTGCGCTTCGTGCTGGAACTGCGCCAGCTGGGGCTGCCGATGGTGGTGGTGCTCAATATGAGCGACGCGGCCGCGCGGCGCGGCATCCAGATCGACCGCGAGCAGCTGTCGGCCGCGCTCGGCGTGCCGGTGGTCAGCACCGTCGCGGTCCGGCGCGACGGTGCCGCGGCGCTGGTGAGCCTGCTCGACGCGACGCTGCCGCCGGCACCGCCGGCAGCTGCGCAAGCCGGCGACTTCGACGTGCATGCCGAAGTCAACCGCCTGCTGGCGGCCGCCGTGACCATGCCGGCGCGCACCGCCGCGCTGGACGACCGCATCGACCGCATCGTGCTGCACCCGGTGTTCGGCCTGCTGCTGCTGGCGGTGCTGCTGTTCCTGATGTTCCAGGCGGTGTTCTCGTGGGCCGAGCCGCTGATGGACGGCATCGAGGGCGGCGTGCACTGGGCCGGCGAGATGCTGGGCGCGTGGCTGCCCGACGGCATGCTCAAGAGCCTGCTGGTCGATGGGCTGGTCGCCGGGCTGGGCAGCGTGGTGGTGTTCCTGCCGCAGATCCTGATCCTGTTTCTGTTCATCCTGACGCTGGAAGAATCCGGCTACCTGCCGCGCGCCGCGTTCCTGCTCGACCGCCTGATGATGGGCGCGGGGCTGTCGGGGCGCTCGTTCATCCCGCTGCTGTCCAGCTTTGCCTGCGCCATCCCCGGCATCATGGCCACGCGCACCATCCAGGACCCGCGCGACCGGCTCACCACCATCCTGGTGGCGCCGCTGATGACGTGCTCGGCACGGCTGCCGGTGTATGCGCTGCTGATCGGCGCCTTCATCCCCGAGCGCACCGTGATGGGCCTGTTCAACCTGCAGGGGCTGGTGCTGTTCGCGCTGTACGTGGCCGGCATCGTCAGCGCGCTGGTGGTGGCCTACGCGCTCAAGTTCCTGCGCCGCGACCGCACCGACCATCCGCTGCTGATGGAGCTGCCCTCGTACCGCATCCCGAACCCGCGCGACGTGGCCATCGGCCTGTGGGAGCGGGCCCGCATCTTCCTGTCGCGCGTGGGCAAGGTGATCCTGGCGCTGACCGTGCTGCTGTGGTTCCTGTCGACCTTTCCGTCCGCGCCCGAGGGCGCGACCGCGCCGGCCATCGACTACAGCTTTGCCGGCATGATCGGCCATGCGCTGCAGAAGGTGTTCGCGCCGGTGGGCTTCAACTGGCAGATCTGCATTGCGCTGGTGCCGGGCCTGGCCGCGCGCGAAGTCGCCGTGGGGGCGCTGGCCACCGTCTACGCGCTGTCGGGCAGCGAGGAAACCGTGGCCACGCAGCTGGCGCCGATGATCGCGGCGCAATGGTCGCTGGCCACCGCGCTGTCGCTGCTGGCGTGGTACGTGTTCGCGCCGCAGTGCATCTCCACGCTGGCGGTGATCCGGCGCGAGACCGCCTCGTGGAAGGTGATGGCGCTGTCGGCCGCCTACCTGACCGGGCTGGCCTACCTGGCCGCGTTCGTGACCTACCGCGTCGCGCTGATGTTCAGCTGAGGCCGGCCGCCGCCATGACCCTCTACCACGCCATCGAAACCCTGCTGGTCCCGCTGATCGTGCTGGCTTGCGCGGTGTCGGTGGTGGCACGCTACGCGCCGCGCACGCGCGAGCGCGTCAAGGCGGCGCTGGCAACGCGCCTGGGCGGCCCCGGTGCCGCCGGCTGGCGCGGCCGGATGGCACGCTGGCTGGCACCGCAAGCCGCGGCGGGCTGCGCCAGCGGCTGCGATGACGGTGGCTGCAATACCTGCGGCGCCAATACCAGTACGCCCGCCAGCCAGGACAAGCCTGCCGAGCAGGTGGTGCGCTTCGTGCGCAAGCGCTGAAGCGCGCTTTTCTCCTTCCTCATTTTCCACGCAGAAACGGGTACGCCCGCTGCTGCCGCATGGCGCGGCAAGCGGCGGATGGCGCGCGTGCGGGCCTGGCCGCAAGCGTCGGCGCAGGCCTTGGTGCTCGTTGATACAGCCTCTGGCAAGCCTTGCGCACTGGCACGCAGAATTGGGTACGCTTTGCGCGCTCGGCCGCTGCGCAGGCTGGAAAGGAGCGAAAGCGGGCACGCAGAAACGGGTACGCTTTGCCTTGATCGATGGTCTCTGGCTTGCCGTTTGTGTGCTCCCTCTCCCGCTTGCGGGAGAGGGTTGGGGTGAGGGCCGGGAGTCTCGACGAAGTGAAGGCTGTCGCTATGGCACGCGCCCGCCCTCTCCCCCGGCCCCTCTCCTGCAAGCGGGAGAGGGGAGCAAACCATCGGTGTCTCCGCAATGCAAAACGCCCTCCATCCGGAGGGCGTTTCACCAGCCGCGGGATACCAGCCCTTACTTCACCGTCCCATGGAAAACCACCTTCAGCGGCGTATTGTCCGCGACCGCGGTGCACGTCGCGGTGATGGTGAAGTCGCCGGGCCCGGTGCCGCTGGCGCGCACCTGGTTGGGCAGCATCACCATGCTCGGGCTCAGCGACACCGGCCCGGTGCTGGACCATGCCCAGTCCTTGCACGCGGTGAACTGCGCATCCTCGCCCAGGTGCTTCATGCGCGCGGTCACCTCGATTGGCATCGGCGCCAGCAGCAGCAGTGTCATCGGATCCTGGTTGTCGCCCACCAGTGCCCACAGCGGGTTCTCCGTCACCGTCAGCGTGGCGCTGCGGCGCTCGCCAAGCTTGCTGCTGACCGCGGTCACCGTCAGGCTGCTCTGTACCGGACCAGTGTCGCCGGCCAGGCTGGTGCGTACCGTGGCGTCATGCGTACCCGGCGCTTCCGTGGCGGACAGCGTGGCCGAGCTTGCGGTGTAGCTCCAGCTGCCGTCGAAGTCCGCGGTCACGTCCTGGCCGTCGTGGCGCAGCACGCGCGCGGTGAAGGTGTCCGGACGATTGCTGAACACCTGCAGCGCGTTGACTTCGCGTCCGCCCTTGGTGGTCACCACGCGATAGGCCGCGGCGCCGTTCTTCTGCACCATCACGGCGATCACGCCGGCCAGCGCATGGCCGTCAGGCGCAGTCACCGACACCGACACGCTGGCCGTCGCCGCGGTCGAGGGCGAGCCGTTGCTGGCCTTCAGCGTGGCGCTGTTCTGGCTGGCCGTGACCTGGACCGCGGTGCCGCTGCTGGACCAGGCCCAGCTGTTGACGCTGGCCGACACATCGCTGCCGTTGCTGTCGAGCAGCGTCACCTTGAGCGGCAGTTCCTGGCCGTCGCTCATCGACAGGCTGGTGGCCGGCATCGACAGCGTGTAGCTCTGGGCCGACGCCGCCACCACGGTGATGGTGGCCGACTGCGCGGGCAGCTGCACGGTGCTGTTGTCGGTGCCGCGCACGGTGGCGACCACCTGCACGGTGGTGGTGCCCGGCGCCACGCCCTTGACCACGGCGCTGCCCGGCGTGCCGGCGCTTGGCTCGACGGTGGCGACGGCGCTGTCGGTGCTGGTCCAGTTGAAGGTCGTGCTGCCCGATACGTCGACGCCGTTGCTGTCGACGGCCAGCGCGCTGATGGTCAGCGTGCGGCCGACGCCGACCTCGCCCGAGGTCACGCTCATCTTCGCGGTATAGGTCAGCGGCGTGGCCGTGCCGCCCGATGCCGGCGCGGCGGGTGCGCTGCCGCCGCCGCCACCGCCGCATGCCGCCATCAACAAGGCCGCGGCCGGACCCGCCAGCCAGGATGCCCACATTCTCAGTCTCATGATGTTCCCCCCAGTCGTGTTTTTCCCGCGCTATCAGCCTAGGCACAAAGCGGCCCGCGCAGTACCAGCCAGACGACTGAGGTGCAGCGCACAGAACATCGCCGCGATTCATCCATTCAGCGCAGTGGCAGCGCAGTGACAGCGCCATACGGGCGAGGCAAAGACAGCTCGCCACGCGCTGCGGCGCGCAGGTCCCAGCCATTTGGCGCAAGCCGTTGCGGCCGCTCCCCCGATCGGGCCACGATCGATCGCTGCGCACAGCGGCACGCGCCCCGCGCTTGACCGGGTCCGGGCTTGTCGACTAACCTTGCCCGGTCATATGGACTTGCGCTGCGTGCGCACCCACCGGAGCGGCTGCGGCCCCCTCTCTCCTGCCACGATGAACCGTTACTCCAGCACTCACTGCCAGGCTGCCGATGCGTCCCGCATCGCCGCCCGCGCACGCGTGCTGGCTGTGCTGGCATCGGGCCGCGCCCTGCGCGCTTCCTCGCTACTGCTAAGCCTACCGATCGGTTGCCGGGCCTAGGGCCCCGTGGCAGTTCGGCAGCCTTTCGCCACGCTTTTTCCCTTGTTCCATCTTTCATCTTCCCTTGCGAGGAAGGAGACCCCGTATGCTCGGCAATCCCGCCACCAAGTACCGCCCCGCCGCCACCGTCGACCTCCCTGACCGCACCTGGCCCGGCCGCACCATCACGCGCGCGCCGCGCTGGATGAGCACCGACCTGCGCGACGGCAACCAGGCCCTGATCGAGCCGATGAACCCGGCGCGCAAGCTGCGCTTCTTCGAACAGCTGGTGAAGATCGGCCTGAAGGAAATCGAAGTGGCGTTCCCCGCCGCGTCGCAGACCGACTTCGATTTCGTGCGCATGCTGATCGAAGAACGCCGCATCCCCGACGACGTCACCATCGTCGTGCTGACGCAGTCGCGCGAGGACCTGATCCGCCGTACCGTCGAATCGGTGCGCGGCGCGGCCCGCGCCATCGTGCACCTGTACAACCCGATCGCACCGGCGTGGCGGCGCATCGTCTTCAATGCCTCGCGCGACGAGATCCGCGAAGTCGCGGTAGCGGGCACGCGCCTGATCAAGTCGCTGACCGACGCCATGCCCGGGACCGCCTGGACCTACGAGTATTCGCCCGAGACCTTCAGCCTGGCCGAGCTCGATTTCTCGCTGGAAGTCAGCGACGCGGTGTCGGCCGCGTGGCAGGCCGGCCCGGACCGCCCGATGATCCTGAACCTGCCGACCACGGTGGAATGCAGCACGCCCAACGTGTTCGCCGACCAGATCGAATGGATGCACCGCCGCCTCGCGCGGCGCGCGCATATCGCGCTGTCGGTGCATCCGCACAATGACCGCGGCACCGCGGTGGCGGCCGCCGAGCTGGCGCTGATGGCGGGCGCCGACCGCGTCGAGGGCTGCCTCTTCGGCAACGGCGAGCGCACCGGCAACGTCGACCTGGTGACACTGGCGCTGAACCTCTATACGCAGGGCGTGGCGCCGGGGCTGGACTTCTCCGATATCGATGCGGTGCGCCAGTGCGTGGAGCACTGCAACCAGTTGCCGGTGCATCCGCGCCATCCGTATGTGGGCGACCTGGTGTTCACCGCGTTCTCGGGTTCGCACCAGGATGCGATCCGCAAGGGCTTCGCGCAGCAGCAGCCGGACCGCATCTGGGAAGTGCCCTACCTGCCGATCGACCCGGCCGACCTGGGCCGCAGCTACGACGCGGTGATCCGCGTCAACAGCCAGTCGGGCAAGGGCGGCATGGCTTACCTGCTGGAGCAGGTGCACGGCCTCTACCTGCCGCGCCGCCTGCAGATCGAGTTCAGCCGCGCGGTGCAGGCCATGACCGACGGCACCGGGCTGGAGGCGAGCGCGGACGACCTGTATGGCCTGTTCCAGCGCGAGTACCTCGCGCGCGAAACGCCGCTGCAATATGTCTCGCACCAGCTGGCATCCGACAGTACCGGCGCCACCGTGATCACGGTGCAGATGGTGCGCGACGGCCGGCCCTGCAGCGTGCGCGGCAGCGGCAACGGCCCCATCGACGCCTTCATTGATGCGCTGGACCTGCCGGTACGCGTGATGGACTACCACGAGCATGCGATGACCGCCGGCGCCGATGCGCGCGCAGCTTGCTACGTGGAATTGCGCGTGGGCGATTCGCCGACCGGCTTCGGCGCGGGCATCGATGCCAGCCTCGTCAGCGCTTCGCTGCGCGCGGTGCTCTCGGGCGTGAACCGGCACCTGCAGGCGGGCTTTGGTGCCAGCGCTCAAACGGCACGTACCGCACCGGCCGGCGTGGCCGCCGAGGCTTGACGACCGACGCAGCCTGACGCCTGAAGTCCCGCAAGAAAACCGGTGTGCCCCGCCCCCACGGGGCACACCCGGAAAGACGCCCTTGCGGACGCCCACGACATGCCTGGTGCCGATCCGCACAACGCGTTGCGCGTGCTCGGATCTTTCGCACAGCGTAAGCGGCAGGATCCTGCCGCGCTACGAATCATTTCGCATGTGGTTAGAAGCGGCGTCCGAAGCCACGCCGCGCGTGGCCACGCTGTAGCGCCCTCGCGACGCCGCACGCACCATTTGGTTCCGCTTGTTTTGTGTCAAGACCCGCGCTGGCGCGCTCCGCCACACTGGGCGCCGGATTCGATCACAAACCAAGCAGACCCATGAAAACACTGTCTCTTCGCACCGCCACCTGTTCGGCCATCGCCGCCTGCGCCATGCTCGGCGCGTTCACCACGCCCGCCGCCGCCGCGGACGACGCGCAAGGCAACTGGATGGTGCGGCTGCGCGGCACCTACCTCGACATGGCCAACAGCTCCGACCCGGTCGGCGGCGTCGGCCCGTCGGACCGCATCACGGTCAACAACAAGTGGATCCCCGAGCTCGACGTCACCTACTTCTTCACACCGAACATTGCCGCCGAACTGGTGCTGACGGTGCCGCAGAAGCAGAACGTCTACCTCGACGGCAATAAGGTCGGCACCTTCAAGCACCTGCCACCGACGCTGCTGGTGCAATACCACTTCATTCCCAACGGCACCTTCCGCCCGTATATCGGCGCGGGCCTGAACTTCACCCGCATCTGGGGCGAGAACATCGCCAACAATGCGTTGCAGCTCGATAGCTGGAGCGTGGGGCCCGCGCTGCAGGTCGGCATGGACTACAAGCTGACCAAGAACTGGTTCCTGAACGCCGACATCAAGAAGATCTGGCTGTCGAGCGACGTCAAGGCGGGGGACGTCAAGGTCTCCAAGGTAAGCCTGGATCCGTGGCTGTTCAGCGTTGGCGTCGGGTATCGGTTCTGATCCCGCTACCTCATGAAAAAGGCCGGCGTCCGATGGGCGCCGGCCTTTTGCATTTCAGGGGAATGCGTTGCGGACCGCTACCGGAACGCCGGCTCGTCAAAGCTGCGCAGCTTGCGCGAATGCAGCTGCTCGACACCGTTCTCGCGCAGGATGCGGATCGCCTCCAGGCCGATGGTCATATGCTGGCTGACGCGCTGGCGGTAGAACGCGTTGGCCATGCCGCGCAGCTTCAGTTCGCCATGCAGCGGCTTGTCCGACACGCACAGCAGCGTGCCATACGGCACGCGCAGCCGGAAGCCGTTGGCGGCCACCGCGGCGCTCTCCATGTCGATGGCGATCGCGCGCGACTGGTTGAAGCGCGCGTACAGCGACTTGGACTTCAGTTCCCAGTTGCGGTCGTCGGTCGATACCACCGTGCCGGTGCGCATGCGGGTCTTCATCTCGTTGCCCGACAGCCCGGTCACGCGCGCCACGGCCTCTTGCAGCGCCACCTGGATCTCGGCGATGGGCGGCACCGGCACCCAGGGCGGCAGGTCGTGGTCGAGCACGTGGTCGTCGCGCACGTACGCGTGCGCGAGCACGTAGTCGCCCAGCTGCTGCGAGCGGCGCAGGCCGCCGCAGTGGCCCACCATCAGCCAGCAGTGCGGGCGCAGCACGGCGAGGTGGTCGGTCATGGTCTTGGCGTTGGACGGCCCCACCCCGATATTCACCAGCGTCACGCCCAGCTTGTCGCCGCGCACCAGGTGGTAGGCCGGCATCTGCGGCAGCACGCGCGGACGCGTGGCGTCGTCGGGCTCGGGCGCGCCCAGGTCCTGCACCACGTCGCCAGGCTCGACGAAGCGGGTGTAGCCGCCGCCGTCGCCGTCGCTCATCAGCGCGCGGCCCAGCGCGACGAATTCATCGACATAGCGCTGGTAGTTGGTGAACAGCACGAAGCGCTGGAAGTGCTGCGGCGCGGTGCCGGTGTAGTGGTAGAGCCGCTGCAATGCCAGGTCCACGCGCTCGGCGGGGAACAGCGACAGCGGCCAGGCTTCGCCGGGCACCGGCTCGTAGGTGCCGTTGGCGATGCCGTCGTCGATGCGGTTCAGTTCGGGCAGCACGAACGACGCTTCCAGCTCGCGCGCCTGGGTGTAGCTGATGTCGGTGGTCGAGGCCTCGATCACGAACGGCAGCGGGATCGGGCGCCGGCTCAGGCCCACCACCACCGGCACGCGGTGATAGCGCATCAGCCGCTCGATCTGGTCGCGGTAGTAGTCGGCCAGCAGGTCGGGGCGCGTCACCGTGGTGCCGTAGACGCCGGGGTACGCCACCGTGCCCCAGGAGGGGCGGCTGTCGGTGACCATGGTCTCGATATTGACCGAGATGCCCAGGTACGGATAGCACGCATGCGCGGCCGAGGGCAGCGGCTTGCCGCTGGCGAAGGCATCGAAGCGCGCGCGCACGGCGCCGACCGATGCCTCGTAGATCTCGCGGATGCGGGCGACCGCCGCATCCGCGTCAGTGAACTCGGCAAGCTGGTCGGCCGGATGCGCGGAGGAAAAGACGGGGGCGTTCATGGAAGCGATGATACCGCGCCGGCGCGCCACCGTGAGCGGTGCCCCACCCCGCCGGAAGCCAAATTGACGCGCCAGCGCACGCTCGCTACACTCCGCCAATTGCACAGCACGGCTTGCCGTGCCGTTCTCGACTCGCGGCGTCCCTGGTGGCAAGGGGCGGCGAGGGGGCCGTACACGCTTTGCTGGGAGAGCCGCCAATGGAAATCCGTAACCTGTTGCCCGACGACCTCGAGGCAGCCAGACAACTACTGATCGCCAATGGCTGGGCTCACCGGGTGGGCGGACCCGAGAAATTCGCGCGGCTGGTGGCCAACTCGCAGCGCGTGGCCGTGGCGGTCGAGCATGGCGAGGTCATCGGCTTTGCCCGCGCGCTGTGCGACGACGTCTGCGACGGCTTCCTGTCGATGGTGGTGGTGGCGCCCGGCCACCGCCGTCACGGCATCGGCCGCGCGCTGGTGCGGCATATCGTCGGCAGCGATCCCGATATCAGCTGGATGCTGCGCGCGGCGCGCTCGTCCGAGGCCGCCTTCTTCGGCCAGCTCGGCTTTACCCCCTCGATGGTCGCGATGGAGCGGCGCCGGCCCTGAGCTTCCCCGGCCAGCGCCACCCCGGCGCAGCATCAGCGTCTCCCACTTCCTCCGCTGGAACGCCTGAGCCACCGCGCGTGGCTAGCGGTCGCCGCGGATCGGGCCGTACTCGGCCGGCACCCACGCATAGCCCGCGGTCTCGCGGCGCACATGGCCCAGCCCCGGGAACGGCATGTGCGCGCCGCCCACCCACAACCGCCCCCGGGCGGCCTGCTCCAGGATGCGCTTGCGCGTGATCACGGCCTGGTTGCTGTCCACGTCGAACTCGATCGCCACCTGCGGCCGGCGCAGCTGCAGCGCGTGGTTGTGCACGATGTCGCCCCACAGCAGCAGGCTGTCGTTGCCCGAGGTGAACAGGTAGCCGCTGTGGCCGGGGGTGTGGCCGTTGGCCTGCACCACGCGCACGCCGGCAATGGGTTCGGTGGCGGCCGCGCCGTTGAAGGTCTGCAAGCGCTGCGCCGCCTGGTACGGCGCCACCGCGGCACGCGCCATGGCGAACAGGCCCTGCGCTGCCTTCGGCGCGGCGGCGGCGTTGGCATCGCTGAGCCAGTAGTCGAGGTCGGCCTTGTCGACATAGACCGTCGCATTCGGGAACGCAGCCTTGCCGTCCGTGGCCAGGCCGCAGGCATGGTCGCCATGCAGGTGCGTCAGCAGCACGGTATCGACCTGCTCGGGCGCATAGCCGGCGGCGCGCAGGTTCTCGCCGATGCGCCCCAGCGTCGGCCCGAAGCAGCCCGCCGCGCCGGTATCGACCAGCACCAGGCGGCTGCCGGTATGGATCAGGTAGGCGTTGACCGCGGTCTGCATGCCCGGGGTCGAAGCCACGAACATGCGCGCCAGCAGGCTCTGCACTTCGCGCGCGCTGGTGTACTTGAAGAGCTTGGGGTCCAGGTCGATGTAGCCGTCATAGAGCGCGGTGACTTCCAGCTGGCCGATCATCATGCGGTAGTAGCCCGGCACCTGGGTCTTCTGCTGCGCCGGCGGCGTGGCGGTCTGCGCGCTGGCAACGCCGCCGGACAGCACGGCGCCGCCCATGGCGATGGCAATGACGGCAGCCGATAGGGCCCGGCGCAGCGTCGGGCGCTGGCGATGGCTGGAGGTTGCATGGCGCACCACGGACTGCAGCTTCATATCCTGATCCTGTTCTGGTTGGTGTTATCGGAGGAGCAGGCCGGCGCGAGCGGGCGCGCGGCCAGCGCATATCTTAGCCGCGCCTTGCCCGACAAGGCCGCAAGGGTCAAAGCGTACCTACTTCTGCGTAAAAAACGGGGCAACGTGGCCCCGTTTTCCATGCATGGGAGCTTGCGCCGCCCGCGTTTCACTCTGGCTGGATATTCGCCGCCTTGATGATGCGGCCCCACTTGCCGGACTCCTGCAACTGGAACTTCGCCAGCTCCGCGGGCGTGCTGGTGAAGACTTCCGTGCCGGTGGACTTGTAGAAGCCGGCGGCGGTCTCGCTGCGCGCGGCCTTCACCATCATCGCGTTGAGCCTGGCGACCACAGGCTGCGGCGTACCCGCGGGCGCGTAGGCGGCGAACCAGTAGCTCATCTCGTAGCCCTTGACGCCGGCCTCGTCGATGGTGGGCACCTCCGGCGCCAGCGGCGAGCGCGCCTTGCCCGACACGCCCAGCGCGCGCAGCTTGCCGCTCTTGACCTGCGGCAGCCCGGTGGCGGTGTCGGTGATCATCATCTGGATCTGGTTGCCGAGCAGGTCGGTGATGGCGAGCGGGTTGCTCTTGTACGGCACGTGCAGCAGCTGCACCTGCGCCATCTGCTGGAACAGCTCGCCGGCAATGCGCGACGACGAGCTGCCGCTGCCGAAGCTGAGCTTGCCGGGCTGCTGCCGCGCCAGCGCGATGAACTCGCCCACGGTCTTGGCCGGCACCTGCGGGTTGACCACCATGATCTGGCCGCCGCGCCCGAGCGCCGTGACCGGCGTGTAGTCCTTGACCGGGTCGTAGGGCAGCTTCTTGAACAGGTGCTCGTTGGCCGCATGCGTGGTGTTGGTGCTGATCAGCACGGTGTAGCCGTCCGGCGCCGCCTTGGCCACGTCGGACGCGGCGATAAAGCCGTTCGCGCCCGGCTTGTTGTCGACC
The DNA here is from genome assembly GCF_900249755.1 of Cupriavidus taiwanensis. Classification (NCBI taxonomy): domain Bacteria; kingdom Pseudomonadati; phylum Pseudomonadota; class Betaproteobacteria; order Burkholderiales; family Burkholderiaceae; genus Cupriavidus; species Cupriavidus taiwanensis. The sequence continues at coordinate 2,259,265 of NZ_LT976854.1, read as the reverse complement.
ACCACGGTGACCTTGCTGTCCACGGTGATGGCCTGGCCGATGGCGCGCGCGAGCTGGTCGGTGGCGCTGCCCGCGGCGAACGGCACCACGAAGCGGATCGGCTTGTCGGGAAACTCGGCCCAGGCCTGGCCGGCGGGAAGGATCAGCGCGAGCGCGGCAACGGCCAGTGGCTTGAAGAACGGATGCATGGAGGTCTCCTGTTGAAATCGTTATCGGGTGAAGGCAGGGTTCAGCGGTGGTCCGCAGCGCCCGGCGCGAGCCGCGGCGGCAGCGGGATCTCGAGCTGCAGCAGGCGGAACGACAGCGCCTTGCCGTGGGTGTCGAGGTTGAGCGCATCGTTGACGCCGCCATCGAGCACGCCGTCGAGGACGAAGTTCATCGCATGCAGCGACGGCACCAGGTAGCGCGTGACCGCAGCGGGCCGGCGCGCGCGGAACAGCTCGCGCACCGCGTCTTCGGTCACGTGCGCCACCAGGTGGTCGAAGTCGCGCGGGTCGTAGGCGATCACGCTGATGTTGGAGCGGTCGCCCTTGTCGCCGGTACGGCCATGGGCGAACTGGTAGAGCGTTGCGGTGGCGGTCATGGCGGACTTCCTCAGTCGATGAAGGTGTGGGTGGGCGTGACCGCTGCGCGCGGCACCAGGCACGACACCGCGTTCAGCCGCGCGCGCTGCGCGGTGCGCACGCCGCCGCCGCCGGCGGGGCCGCACGTGTAGAGCGCGTTGACCTCGCGCTGCAGCGCCTGCGCCACGGCCAGGTCGTCATGCGCCAGCGCGGCGCGCAGGCGCACGTCCTGCGCCTGCGCCTCGTGCGGCTGGGGCTGCGCGAGCATGGCGCCGGCATCGTCGGCCAGCACGCTGAGCACGCCGATAAGGTCGAAGCGGATCGGCGCGTCGTGGCCCAGCATCCGCATGCGCCGGCGCAGGATATCGGCGGCCAGCCGCGCGCGCGCCGCGGCATTGGGGCCGGCGTAGGAGATCTCGCCCTCGGCCAGCCAGCCGCCGTGGCTGAACACATTGGCCTTGAGCTGCGCCGGGCGCGGGTGGCCGCGCACATTGCGCACCGACACGCGGTCCGGCCCCAGCTGCGCCACGGTGACGGCGCCGATATCGGCCACCACGTCCGGCGTCAGGTACGCGCACGGGTCGTGCACCTCGTACAGCAGCTGTTCCTTGACCGTGCGCAGGTCGACGCAGCCGCCGGTATCGGCGGCCTTGAAGATCTCGATGCCGCCGTCGGCATCGAGCTGCGCGATCGGGAAGCCCAGCGCGTGCACGTCCGGCACCTCCTTGCGCCCCGGATCGGCAAAGTAGCCGCCGGTGACCTGCGCCCCGCATTCCAGCAGGTGCCCGGCCATGGTGGCGGCGGCGAGCCGGTCCCAGTCGTCCCACGCCCAGCCGAAGTGCGCCATCGCCGGCCCCACCGCCAGCGCCGGGTCGGCCACGCGCCCGCACACCACCACCTGGGCCCCGGCGGCAAGGGCATCGGCAATGCCTTGCGCGCCGATATATGCGTTGGCGCAGACAAAGCGTTCGGCGTCGAAGGCGTCGCCCAGGATGCCGTGCAGGCGCGCGCGCCCCCCTTCATCGGACAGGTCATCGCCCTCCACCACCGCCACGCGCGGCGCCGTCAGGCCCAGTTCCCGCGCCAGCTGCCGCACGCGCCGCGCGGCCGCGCGCGGGTTGGCGGCGCCGAAATTGCCGACGATGGGAATGCGGTGCTGCAGGCACAGGACCAGCACCGGCGCCAGCAGCGCATCGAGCAGCGGCTCGTAGCCCTGCGCGGGATCGTTGCGCCGCGCCAGCTGCGCCAGCGCCAGCGTGCGCTCGGCCAGGGTCTCGAAGATCAGCGCGGCCGGCTGCGCCGCGGCGATCAGCGTGCGCACCACCGGCAGCGCGGCGTCGGTGCGGTCGCCGGAAAAGCCGGCGCCGGAGCCGATCAGCAAGGGAGCAGTCATGGTTGGGAGCAAGGGTTGGCAGGTCGATCCCATTCTAGGGGCGGCGCGCCGAGCCAAAAAACGGATTATTTGGATTAATCTATCGACTTCCTGAATATATCCGCCGGCGCCATGAACCTCTCGGTCAAGCACCTGCGCGCCTTCGTGGCGCTGGCCACCTATCGCAATTTCACGCGCGCGGCGCGTGCCTGCCACCTGTCGCAGTCGGCCTTCAGCGCGCTGGTGCAGACGCTGGAAGAGCAGGCCGGCAGCCGGCTGTTCGAACGCACCACGCGCCATGTGGAGCTGAGCACGGACGGCGTGCGCTTCGAGCAGACCGCACGCCGGCTGCTGGCCGACTTCGAGAGCGCGTTCGAAGACCTGCGCGCGCACGCCGAGCGGCGCAAGGGCCGGGTCTCGATCGCCGCGCTGCCCTCGCTCGCCGGCGGCGACCTGCCGCCGCTGCTGGCGCGGTTTCGCGCGCGCTATCCGGGCATCGTGCTGGAGCTGTTCGACCAGCTTGCCGACGGCTGCATCGAGCTGGTCCGGCAGGGCCGCGCCGACTTTGCGCTGGCGCCCGCGCCGGCGCAGGACGACGACCTGCGCGTCGAGCCGCTGGTGCGCGACACCTTCCACCTGGTTTGCCCGGCGGACCATGCGCTGGCGCGCAAGCGGCGCATCACCCCCGAGATGCTGGCGGGGCTGCCGTTCATCCAGCTGTCGCGCACGACCAGCGTGCGCCAGCACCTGGACGCGGCGCTGCATCCGTTGCGCCTGGCCAGCGTGATGGAGGTGGAGCACCTGGCGACGGTGGCGGCGCTGGTGCAGGCGGGGCTGGGCATCAGCGCGGTGCCGTCACTGGCGCTGTTCCAGTTCCGCCGCGAGGGGCTGGCGATCCGGCCGCTGCAGCTGCCTTCGCTGGTGCGCGATATCAGCCTGGTGCGGCTCAGGGACCGCGGCGACTCGGCCGCGGCCGCGGCGATGATCGAGGCCCTGCAGGCGTTCTACCGCGGCGGCAAGGCGCCGGCGCGGCGCTGATCCACGGGCAGGATCGGCACGCAGAATTGGGTACGCTTTGGCGAAAAGGCAGGGCGCGGCGCGCCTGCAGTGCCCGGTTCAGAAGTGCCCGAGATAGCCGCCGTCGACCGCCAGCACCTGCCCGGTGACGTAGGACGCCGCCGGCGATGCCAGGAACACCACCGCGCCCGCCACCTCCTGCGGCTGGCCCCAGCGGCCCAGTGACGTCCGCTGGCGCAGCCACTCGGCCACGCTCTCGTCCTCGACCATCGGCTGGTTCGGTTCGGTGGCGAAGTAGCCGGGGGCGACCGCATTGACCGTGACGCCGTGGCGGCCCAGGTCGGCGGCCATGGCGCGCGTGAGCGCGTCCAGGCCGCCCTTGGTGGCGGGATAGAGCACGTCGCCGGCGCGCGCCACCTGGCCCGCGATCGAGCTGACATTGACGATACGCCCGTAGCCGCCGTGGCGCATGCGCTGCGCGGCCAGCCGGCACAGCGCGTAAGGGGCCACCAGGTTGGTCTCGAGCATGGCGCGCAGGTCGCCGGCATCGAGCTGCGCCATGTTGCTGCGGTTGCGCGCGCCGGCGTTGTTCACCAGGATGTCGAGCCGGCCATGATCGGCGTCGATGCGGTCGAACGCCGCCGCCACCGCGGCCTCGTCGGTGATGTCGAGCACCAGCGCCTCGGCGCTGCCGCCGCGCGCTGCCAGCGTGGCGACGGCCTCGTGCACGCGCGGCGCATTGCGGGCCACCACCAGCACATGGGCGCCGGCATCGGCCAGCCCGGCGGCGATCGCCAGGCCCAGGCCCTGCGCGGCGCCGGTCACCAGCGCGACGCGGCCATGCAGCGCGAACGGGGTACGGGAATCGGGGGAAGGGATCGGAATAGCCATGCGGGCGACTATACCGCAGCCACCGGCCCCCGCACCGGTGGCCGCGCGCTAGCGGATCAGCTTGCCGGTCGACGACACGATCGACATTTCGACGAACGACGAGCCGGTGTGGCGCGCGGCGCTGTAGCTGATCAGGATGCCGCCGAGGTCGAAGTCGCGCATCCCCTCCAGCGCCGCGACCAGCCGCTCGCGGGTCAGGTCGGGTCCGGCGCGGCGCAGGCCTTCGACCAGCACCTTGGCCGACATGAAGCCCTCCATGCCGGCGTTGGACGGCTCCACGCCCTGCTGCTTGGCCAGGCTGCGGTATTCGCTGGCCAGCGTCATCTGGCTGGAGTTGGTGCCCGGCACCACCTGCGTGATGATCAGGCCGCGCGCGTCGTCGCCCAGTTCGCGGATAAAGGCGTCGGCGGCATTGTTGGACAGCGTGACGAACTGCGCCTCGCTGCCGGCCCGGCGCAGTTCGCGGATGATGCGCGCCGCTTCCGAGCCGGAGCCGATCACCAGCACCGCCTGCGGGTTGGCCTTGTGCATGGCGGCCACGCCCTGGCCGATGTCGCCCATCGGGCGGGCGAAGTTGACCGTCGCCGCGGGCTGCACGCCGCGTGCCTGCAGCGCGGTGCTGTAGCCCTCCAGCACGTCCTGGCCGAAGCCGTCGTTGGCGTAGAAGATGCCGATGCGGCTCATGCCGGACGTGGCCAGGTGATTGATGGCGCGCGCCACTTCGTCCTGGTACTTGGCGCGCACGTTGAAGACGTAGCGGTTCACCGGCCGGTGCAGCGTGATCGCGCCGGTCAGCGGCGCCACCAGCGGCACCTTCTGCGCGGCGATGATGGGCAGGATGCTTTCGTTCTGCGGCGTGCCGCGCACCATGAACAGCGCGAACACCTTGTCTTCGTCGAGCAGCTTGCGCACGTTGTCGGGCGTGCGCTTGGCATCGAAGCCGTCGTCGTAGGTGACCAGCTCGATGCGCCGGCCCGCCACGCCGCCGCTGGCATTGACCGTGCGCAGGTACACCTGCGCGCCGGCGATCTGCTCCTTGACCGAGCCCGCCACCGGCCCCGTGATGCCGGCCGACTGGCCGATGCGGATGGTGTTGCGGGTCACGCCCGGCTCTGCCCGGGCCGTGTGCGCGGCCCACCCCAGCGTGGCGGCCAGCACGCCGCACGCGATCCATTTCGCCTTCATTGTCTCGACCCCTCCGCCTGGACGGCTGCTTTCATTGTTTTGTGGCGGCGCAGCAGGCATGGCCCGCGCGCCGTCACGCAAGTTACCGCATGCGTGTGACGTGGGCAAACCGGGAAAGCAGGGGGTGTTGCAGCGGCATCACACCGGAACCGGGGCGGTTCCGGTGCGGGCCGCGGCGCGCATGCATGGCGCGCCAGGAGACAAGACACGCAGCGCCGCGCTACGAACACAGGCGCCGGATCAGGGGAATATCAGGGGAAGGCCGGGATGGCCGGATCGACGCCGGCGAAGCTGGCTTCCGGATGCGCGTTGCGCAGCAGGGTTTCGATTTCTTCGACGCGCGTGCGCGGCACGTCCACCATCAGCAGGATCTTGCCCGCCTCGATGTCCTTCTCGAACGCGCGCAGCCGGCTGTTGGGCGCGGAGCTGCCGATCATGCTCGCGGCCCAGGCCCCGAACACCGCGCCCAGCACCGCGAGCACGCCGACCAGCCCCCACTGCGGGGTGTCGCTGACGATGGGGAACATCGCCACCACCACGCCGGCCACCACGCCCACGCCGCCGCCGACCATCAGGCCCATTTCGGCCGCATGGACGATATCGGAAGTCTGGAACAGGTTGGCTTCATGCAGGCCGGTCATGTCGGCACCGTCGCGCGCCACGAAGTGGATGTGGCGGTTCTCGACGCGAGCCAGCAGCAGGTCATCCATGGTGCGTCGGGCACTCGACAGGTCGGGCAACAACCAGAAGATGCGTTTGCGCATGTCTCTCTCCTTGTTCAGGCCGCACTACCGGTGAGGTTGAAGCAGGTCGGAAAGTACCGCTGGCGGCGCGGGGTTATTTCTTTGTACGCCGTTCACGGGGCCAGCGCAAGGCGCGTTTCGGCGCTGGCGCACGGTGCCGGAAGATGTGACGCGCACGCGTGCCCCGCGCGGAGCGGGGCACGCATTACGTCGGCGCAGCGCGCCGCGCCGGCGCTTCAGAAAGTGATCGGGAGGCGCACGTTGACCTGCAGGTCCGGGGTATCGCGCGTCAGCCCTGCGCCCACCGAAAGGTTCAGCGTGTAGCGGTTGTTGAAGCGGTACGAATACCCCACCAGCAAGGTGCCCTGCGTCACGCGCACCGAGCCCGGCACGGTCTGGCCGTTCTGCTTGGTCGGCCAGATGATGGCCTGGTCGTAGCCGATACTGAACGACGCCTTCTCGTTGAGCGACAGCCCCATGCCGAAGCTGAACTCGAAGATGTCCCCCGGCGCGATCTTGCCAAGGTTCTCCTTCTCGCCGTTCAGCACGGTGCGGCTGACGTTGTTGCGCGCGAAGTTGTGCAGGTAGCTGAAGGTGCCGAAGAACACCGCCGGATCGGTCGGCAGCAGCCACGTGATGCCGGGCTGGATCGCCTGGAAGCCGGTGCCGGTGGGCAGCCCCAGCGGCAGGCCGGTGCCGGTGGCATTGCCCACGCAGCGCGTCACGCAATCGGTGACCACCTCGAACGGGTCCTTGCCGGTGGCGGACTTGTAGCGCAGCCAGCCGACGAAGTACGGGATGCGCTCATTGCCGTAGTTGAGCTGGTAGCGCACCGTGGCCTCGACATCGCCCATGCCCTTGCCGCTGGAATTGAACACGTTGTCGAAGGCGGTGCCGGTGAAGACCTCGCGGCTGATGGTCGAGCCCGAGGTCTGCACGTACGGCACCTTGGCCTCGATCTCGAGCCGCTTGGTCACGCCGTAGCGCAGCGCGATCGATTCGATATAGGTCGAGGTCTTGACTTCGCGCACATCGATCAGCCCGATCAGGATGGCCGGGATGATCGAGTAGCCGACCAGCGCGACGCGGTTGTTCGACGAATAGCCGTACTGGAAGCCCGGCTCGACCACGAACTTGCCCTCGCCGGTGAGCACCCCGGGCTGGTCGATCAGCGGCGCCACCTCGGGCGGGCGCTGGTCGCTCTCGGGCGGACGGCCCACGGGCTCGTCCATCGCCACCGTCTGCGGGCTGGCGGACTCGCCCTGCTGTGCGCCGGGCTGCGGCCCCTGGGCCATGACCTGCTGCGGGCTGCTGCCCAGACCCGGCGCGCCCTGCGTGGCACTGGCCGCCGCTGCCGCGGTGGCGGCGTTGGTGGCGTTGTCGGCCGGCATCACGCCGGGGCCGGTGCGCTGCCCGCCGCGCTTGGTGGCCAGCACCTCGGTGCCGATCACGCTGCGCAGTTCGCGGATCACGGCCTCCTGTTCGGCCAGCGCGCGCTTCATGGCGTCGAGCTGGGTGGCCTGGTCGGCGAGCTCCCTCTGCAGGGACTCCAGTCCCGCCGCGGGTGGCCCCGCCTCCGGCGGCGTCTGTGCCTGCGCCAGTCCGCCGAGCAACAGCAACGTCGAGCATCCCGCATTGCGGATGCCCTGCATCGACCGCTTCTTCATCACGTCTTCCTCCCCCGGACGACAGGCTGTTCTGCAGGAGCCTGCGACCTGTACTGCCAGCTACCTCGCTAACGGCTATCTCATGCTCGCGGCCCGCAGCAGCGCATCGTTCAGCGCCGTGTTGGCCAGTTGCGACCGGAAGGCCTGCAGCGTATTGACGCTTGCGTCGATTGTCATCAGGCTCCGGATGCTCTGGTTGTTCAATGTGTTCTGGATCACGGTCACCGGCGTTCCCGCCAGCGCCCCCACCGATGCGGCATTGCCCGGGCCGTTCTGGATCACGTTCAGCAAGCCGTTGGTCACGACCTGGCCCGTGGCGGTACTGACGACGGTGCCGGGCAGGCCCGCCGCGCCTGCCGCACCGGCAGCGGCGCTACTGCCGCCCGCCGCACCGGCGCTGGCGGCGGCGCCGCCATTGGCCGCTGCCGAAGCCGTACCGCCCGCCCCTGCGCCGCCCGAAGCCGATGCCGCCGCGCCGGCGCCGTTGGCGCCCATCGCCGCGGCAGCGTCGGCCGTGACCGGGTTGCCCGCCAGCGCGTTGGCCACCGCGGCATTGGTGCTGGCTGCGATGGCCGGCCCCAGCGTCGCGGCGAGCCGCGCGGCCTGGTCGGCAGTGATGCGGCTGATGTCTGGGATGTTAATGCTGGTGGCGACCACCAGGTCACCGTTGATGTACACCGCGCGTTCGATACCGAACGAAACCTGCAGCCCGGACATCTCGAAGCCGCCGCGCATGTCGTCGAGCTTGTCGTGCGCCACCGGTTTCCAGCCGGCCATGCCGCCGCGCGCGGCGGCCAGGGGATGAGGGTCGGCACGCTCGCGCGCGGCCATCGCTGCCTGCGACGGCAGCGCCGAGGCATCGGGCGGCCCGGGCTGCGGCGGCATGCCGGCCTGTGCCGTGCCGGCGCACGCCAGGCCTGCGCCCAGCACCATCGCCGCGGCCGCGGAGGCGGCGCTGCGTGGCACGGCCGGGGCCGGCAAGGAAGTCTGCAACATGATGCGTTCCTCAAAAATCCCCGGCGCCATGCCGGGGCATGACCGTGAAGAACAGGTTGTCCCGGTTGACGCCCATCCAGTAAGGACCGCTGGGCGCGACGCGCCAGTCCGCGGCGACGTTGAAGCGCGCGCGGTCGGCGCGGTTGTGGATCACGAACAGCAGCTGGCTGTCCCAGATGCGCTCGAACTGTTCTCGCGACATCGCGCGCGTGCCGCGCGCCGGATCGCCGACCAGCACGCGGTCGCCCTTCACCCCCTTGACCACCACGAAATGGTGGTAGCCGTTCTCGACGATCAGCACGATCGCCGGCACCTGCGTTTCCTCCAGCTTGGACAGCGGCAGCTCGAAGCCATCGGCCTCATAGCCCAGCGCCGCCAGGAAGCGCTTCATGTCCAGCAGCGAGAACCCCTCGGCGCGGATCTTCTGCTGGTCGCCGTTGAGGTACATGTTGCGGAACACCGTGGCCTCGTTGATCGGATGGCCGTACTGGTACGTCAGCAGCGTGGCCACCGCGGCCGAGCCGCAGCTGAAGTCGAACTGCTGGCGAATGGTGGACTTGAAGCGCGCCTCGCGAATGCTGGTGACGCGCACGCTGTAGGGTTCGCCGACCGGGCCGTACATCGCGACGTCCGCGGCCTGCGCGCCGGGCACGTGCGCCCCGGCCAGCAGCCACGGCACGCACGCCAGCAGGATTCGCAGCGGCTTCATCATCTGAACTGGACGTTGACGATGGTGGCGTTCTGGATCAGCACGTTCGATCCCGAGTTCTGGATCGCGGTGGGGATCCCCGCCGCATTCGAGAACGCGCCTTCGGTGATGTGGTTCGCGCCGGACAAGGTATTGACCGCGGCGTTGTCGGCCACGGTGCCGTGCAGGCGCATATCGTTGACGGTGACTTCGGCACCGCCGCGGACATCATTGAGCCGGGACACGGGCACGGCTTTCGCCACGCCGGCGAACGAGGTGGCCGGTGTGCGCGTGGCCTCTGTCGCGGTGTCGCCTGGCGCCGCCCGGATGGCCGCGGCAGACTCCGCGCGCGCAGCGGCCATGGCGGCCTCCAGCCCTGGCGGCTCCGCGTGGGCCAAGGCTGGCCAGGCAAGTAATGCCGCGGCAAAGGCGCCGACGGCGAAGCGGACCGGTTGCATGGTATCTCCCCCCCTGCCGATGCGCCGGCTTTCTGCAGCCGGCTGCATGGCAACTTGGCTTGCGTAGGCATGACAGGGCCCGGGCGCCCGCACACAGGATGCGGGCGCCGGTCCTGCCGGCATGACTGCGAAACCGCCGGCCGGCCCCGAGGCAGGCCCCGGGAATCCGGCCGCGTTGCGCGTCTTACCTGCCGCCCACGTTGAGGTTGGCCTGCACGTTCACGCTTTGCTGCACCAGCGAAGCCACGCCGCTGTTCTGGCTGGCCATCATGATGCCCGCCGCCGTCTGACCGACGCTGGTCATGGTGTTGGACATGTTGAAGGTGCCTGCGTCGACGAGGTTGTAGCCGCCAGCACCGCCGGTACCGCCAGCGCCGCCGTTGCCCACGCCACCCACGCCGCCGGTGCCGCCGGTGGCCGCGCCGCCGCTGCCGCCGTTGCCGCCGTTGCCGCCGTCGCCGCCGTCACCGGCGGTGGCGCTGCCGTTCGACGCCAGCGCGTTGGCCGCGCCCGAGGTAGCCGCCGCGCCCGCGCCGCCGGCACCGCCGGTGCTGCTCTGCGCGCCGCCGGCACCGCCGGTCGCCGTGCCGTTGCCAGCCGTCGCCGTCGAGCCCGCGCCGCTCGAGCCGCCCGCGCCGCCCGTGCCGCTGCCGGCGCCGCCGGTCGCGGCCGAGCCGGAGCTGCCGGAACCGCCCGCACCGCCGGAGGCACCCGCGCCGCCGCCCGTGCCGGTACCCGCGCCCGCCGTGTTGGTCCCGGTCGCGCCGGATCCGCCACCGGCGCCGCCGGCACCGCCGGCATCCGCGCCACGGCCGTTGGCATCGCCGCCGCTGCCGCCCGCGCCGCCAGCCGCGCCGCCATGTCGCGCGCGGCGGCCGGCAGGTCGGGCTGCGCGTGCAGGCTCAGTTCGATATCCGGCACCGCGGCGGGCCAGCCATGCTCCAGCACGGTGTGATGCGCCGTGGCCAGCCGCCGCGGCAGCAGCGTTACGCCCAGGCCATCGGCCACCGCCGCCAGGATGCTGGCCAGGCTGGCGCTGACAAAGGCCACGCGCCAGCGCCGGCCGCCGGCGTCGAGCGCGTGCGTCATCTCGCCGCGATACAAACCGCCCACCGGGAACGCCACCAGCGGCACCGGGTCGCGCGCCACCGCCGGGCGGCTGCGGCTGTCGATCCAGCACAGCGGTTCGGGCCAGCTGGCCAGCCCCTGCGCCTGGCCGGTGCGCTGCTTGACCAGCACCAGGTCCAGCTCGCGGTCCTGGAAGCGCTGCCACAGCTCGTGGCTCATGCCGCTGGTCACCTCCAGCCGCATGCCCGGCCAGTCATCGGCAAACCCGGCCAGCACCGGGGTCAGCGGCCGCGCGGCAAAGTCCTCGGGCACGCCCAGCCGGATCTCGCCCTGGCCGGCGCTCTGGCGCAATTGCCCCACCGCCTCGGCCATCAGCTGCTGCAGCCGGCGCGCATAGCCCAGCAGGCGCTCGCCTTCCGGCGTGGTGGTGACATAGCGCCCGCCGCGGTCCAGCAGCACGCAGCCGAGCTGCTCTTCCAGCCGGCGCACCTGCTGGCTGACGGTGGACTGGGTCAGGTGCACGCGCTGGGCGGCGCGGGTAAAGCTGCCGCTCTCGGCGACGGCGACAAAGCTCTGCAGCAGCACGGGGTCGAGATGGGGGTCCTGCATGGCGGCTTATCCATTGGTTTTTCCACTGCCGGCGATTTCATCATTTAATTTCCCAATTACCAAGGCCCGGCGTACAGTTCGGCACGATGCCCCGGCCCGCGTCCGGGTGCCATCGCCCCCAAATCTCAAGCTTCATGCCGCGTCGCACGCGAGCATGTACCCACTTTTCTGCCAACCATGACGACTCACCAGGAATTCATGCGCGAGGCGGTCCGCCTCGCGGTGGCCAACCGCGACCGCGGCGCGCGTCCCTTCGGCGCCGTGCTGGTGCTCGACGGCGAAGCCGTTGCCACCGGCGTCAACGACATCGTCCACAGCCACGACCCCACCACCCATGCCGAGATGGAGGCGGTGCGCGCCGCCGCGCGCAAGCTGGGGCGGCCCGACCTGCGCGGCAGCGTGGTCTATGCCAGCGGCCACCCGTGCCCGATGTGCCTGGCGGCGATGACCATGGCCGGGGTGCAGGCGGTCTACTACGCCTTCGACAACGACGATGCCGCGCCCTACGGCATGTCGAGCGAGGCCGCCTACCAGGCGCTGCGCCTGCCGCTCGACCCGCCGCCGCTGCCGCTCACGCGGGTGCCGGTCGACCTCTCCGCCGCGCAGCTCTATGGCATGCGCGCGCGCCGTGGCTGAGGGCGCCAAGCCCGCGCACCGCGCGCACCGCGCGCCCCCGCGCTGGCTGGTGCTGGCGGCCGTGGCCGGCATCGGCCTGAACCTGCGGCCGTTCCTGACCGCGGTGGGGCCGCTGGCGCCCGCCATCCGCGGCGGCACCGGCCTCACCTACCAGGGCATGGCCTGGCTGACGCTGCTGCCGATGCTGCTGATGGGGGTGGGCGCGTTCTTCGGCCCGGCCATCCGCGCGCGGCTGGGCGCGCGCACCGCGGTGCTGGGCGCGCTGGCCTTGCTTGGCGCCGGCTGCGCGCTGCGGCTGGGCGTGGCCGGCGGGACCTGGCTGATCGCCTCGGCGGCGCTGTGCGGGCTGGGCGTGGCGGTGGTGCAGGCGGCGTGCCCGGGGCTGGTCAAGCAGGAATTCCCGGCGCGCGTGGCGCCGGTGATGGGCTTGTATTCGGCGGCGCTGATGGGGGGCGGCGCGCTGGGCGCGCAGTTGTCGCCCTATGTGTCCGGGCTGGCCGGCAGCTGGCGCGAGGCGCTGGCGTTGTGGGCCGTGCCCGCGCTGGCCGCGCTGGCACTGGCGTGGTGGGCGCTGCCGCGCGGCGCGGCCGGCACGCCGGCCTTGGCGGCCGCCCCGGCCATCGGCGCCGGCAAGACCCGCGCGCTGTTGCGGCGCCCGCGCACGTGGCTGCTGATGGCCTGCTTTGGCGTGATGAACGGCGGCTATGCGTCGCTGGTGGCGTGGCTGGCGCCGTTCTACCAGAGCCACGGCTGGAGCGCGCCGGCGAGCGGTTCGCTAGTGGCGCTGATGGCGGTGGCGCAGGCCGCCGCCGCGCTGCTGCTGCCGGCGCTGGCGGCGCGCCGCCTGGACCGGCGCGCGTGGATGGCGCTGGCGCTGGCCCTGCAGGTTGCCGGCTTTGCCGGGCTGGCGCTGTGGCCGGACGCGGCCCCGCACGCCTGGGCCGTGATCGGCGGCGCCGGCCTGGGCGGCTGCTTTGCGCTGTACCTGGTGGTGGCGCTCGACCACCTGCCCGACGCCGACAGCGCCGGCGCGCTGAGCGCGGTGATGCAGGGCGGCGGCTTCCTGCTGGCGTCGCTGGCGCCGTGGATCACCGCCATGCTGCAGGCGCGCACCGGCAGCTTCGCCGCGGGCTGGTGGTACCACCTGGCGTGCGCGGCGCTGGTCGGCGTGCTGACCATGCGGCTGGACCCGGCGCGCTACGGCGCATCCTTTGCGTTGCCGGCGCCCGCCGGCAGCGCAAAGGCTGGATGAAACCGGCCTGGCCGCGATGACGGCGCACGGTTGATACCAGTCCGGGCATCAGCCTGACGACCGGTTGGCAAGCTCAGCGGGCCGGCGCGGCCTCCACCACGGCGGTGGCATCCGCCGGCACCTGCGCCTGCGGCAGTGCGAACAATGCCGCGGCGGGCGGCGACAGGCCCTGCAACCATTGCAAGGCAAGCACGATAAGCATGACCGGCATGGCGCCTCCTTCCCGCATACATGGCCACTTCCCACTGGTATAGCCCATCGCGCCCCGGTGGCGCCAAATGCAGCGCCGCTGGCGCGCCCCGGCGTACCCGTTTCTGCGCGCCTGCCGGGCCGGCCGGGACCACGGCAGCGGCGCCGCCGGGACCGCCAGCCTTGCGAGAATTATTTCCCATGTAACGTCACATTACGTTCGACGTTCTGCCCCGGCGCCGCTCGCCGTGGCCGCCACCGCGCCCGCCAGGCCTTGCCTGGCAAGGACTTCCGGCGGGGCACGCCGGCGCAGCGGCAGCTGGTCCGCGCCATCCCCCTTGTGAGACAGGCTTACAAGTGCAAGCGCGCAGCGCGGGGCCCGGCCGCTACATTGGGGCCATGTCCAACGCGATCCCGCCAGGAGCCCTGATGAAACGCGCCCTCTCCCTGGTCGTGCTGCTGTCCACCACCGCCGCACTGCTTTCCGCCTGCATCGTGGTGCCCCCGCGCGGTGGCCCGCCGCCGCGCCACCACCACCATCACCACTATTGATTCCGCCACCGCCCAAAGGAGCCCTCCCATGAAACGCCAACTCCTGCTTGCAGCAGCCGTCCTTGCCACGGGCGGCGCCTTCGGACTGACCGCCCCCGCCGAAGCCCATACGGCGCCCGTCGCCCGCGGCTACGGCCACCCGCCGCCGCCGCCGCGCTACGAGCCGCACCCGGCCGCGCGCCGCGGCCAGGTCTGGGTCCCGGGCCACTGGGAAGCCCGCGGCGCACGATACGCCTGGCGCGGTGGCTACTGGCAGCCGCAGCGCGTCGGCTACCGCTATGTGCCCGAGCGCTGGGTGCGCGGGCCGCACGGCTGGGTCATGCGCCCGGGCCGCTGGGTACGCTGAGCCAGGCAGCCGGCGCCATCATCCTGCACCGCGGCCTGCCTCCCCACCGATGGGTGGTGGCAAGCCCGGCGCGGCCGGTGCCGCCGGCGCCGCAGCCCTCATCCATGGTGGTATCCGCGCCTCATCCTTATGCACTAGGCCATGCGCGCGAGCCGCCGGGAAAGCTGCTGAATTGATTAAACAACAAACCTTTCCGGAGCGCGTTTCATAATTGGAGCAGCGCCGCTGATCGTGTATTTCGGACATCCCTCAATAGGGTTATAAAGCCGTCATATCGTGCCATGGATAATAGAAACTGTTTCAGAATTGCAACCAATTAAATTCTGTATGTCACATCCGTGAAACCGCCGGGAACGGCGCCAGCGCGCCGTTCCCGGAACCTGCCAGGCATAAATGCGATTTATTTGAAAGGATTATGACGGTCCTTTCACTCCCTCCCTCATTCCACCCCCAGCCCGCTGGCTTGCATTCCCCTCACCCAGCCCATAAGATGAATTCCAACTGATTTTGGAGCAAAGCAAGTACCCAGGTTCGGGTTCGGGTTCATCCTTCCAGCCATGGGCAAGTTCCTGCCAGAACAACGGAACCGCCCGGCATGGAAGCATGGGGGTCAGCCAACGAGACAACCACCAGCCACCGGCCATCGCGGTGACTGCGGTCCTCTCATGTCCTCCATACGAAAAGTGCCCCACAGTCCGCCCGGGTAAAAAACGGGGAGTGAAGTCCATGAATGCGTTGCTGATCGAGGAGCATCCGCTGCTCCGGCTCGGGCTGTTGCAGATGCTCGAGAACATCCACGAATCCGCGCAGGTTGCGGCCCTAGCACCAACGGAAATGGCCAGGCTGGACGCCCGGCACCATAACGCGGACCTGCTGGTATTTGGCATGCCCGCCGACCCCGCGCCCGGCTGGGCGCTGCTGGAACAAGCCCGGCAGACGCTCGCGCCGCAACGCATCCTGATCCTCGCCGACACCCTGCCCCTGCATGTGCCAAGCGCGGACAGCGCGCGCGGCATCTGCGGCTGCCTGCCCAAGTCCGCCTCGCTGGCGGTGATCGAGGCCGCCATCCGCATGGCCGTGTCGGGCGTGCAGGGGCTGGTGTTCAGCGCCGAGACCGGCACCCTGCCGTCGGCGTCGCGCTCGGCGATGCCCGCCACGCAGTCACTCGCCTCGGCGGCGCCGCTGCCGCTCAGCGCCGCGCATCCGGGCCAGGCGCCGGGGGAGCAGCTGGCGCTGGCGTCCTGCGCCAGCACCCCGCGCGCCGCCATGCGTACCACCATGGCCTTGCGCGACCTGACCGAATTGCGGCCCGGCCAGCCGCTGTCCGCGCCGGCGGCGCTGTCGCCAACGCCCGCTGCCATGCCGCTGAGCGAGGAAGAACCCGGCTACGACGAGGCCGAGATGCTCAAGATCACGCCGCGCCAGTACGAAGTGCTGGTGCTGCTGGCGCGCGGCTATCCGATCAAGACCGTCAGCCGCATGCTCAACATCTCGGTGGCAACGGTGAAGAGCCACGCCTGCACGCTGTACCAGCGCCTCAAGGTGCGCAACAAGGGCGAGGCCGTCTACGCCGCCCTGCAGCGCGGCGCCACGCTGGAATGGGTCAGCGGCGACGAACGCATCACGCGCGAAACCAATGGCGCCGGGGTGACCACCGGGGTGGCCACCGGGGTGGCCACGAGACGCAGCGAACCGCCGTGCCAGGCGGTCAGGCAAGCAGTCTGAGCACTGCTGCGCCAGCTTTGCCGCGCCGCGCCCGCACAGACGGGCCGGCGCAAACCCGGCGCTTGCCGGACGGGAGGGGTCATCATGCAAGCCAGCACGTTCTTGCCCAGCTTTTCCGTGTGCGTCAGCACGCGCGACCATCCGGCGGGCCTGCGCCGGACCCTGCAGTCGATCGCGGCATCGACCATGCCGCCCCACCAGCTGATCGTCTGCGATGACAGCAGCGACGACGCCACGCGCGCGCTGATGCGCGACGCGTACCCCGACATCCCCTGCCTGGACGGTCCCCGGCGCGGCGCCGCCGCCAGCCGCAACCGGCTGCTGCGCGCAGCCACCGGCACCCATGTGCTGTTTCTCGACGACCACGCCGCGCTCGGGCCAACCTTCCTGCAGCAGATGGGCGAGCGCCTGGCCGACGACTTCATCTACCGCGTCGCCGCCGGCGGCAACGCCGACGCGCTGGTGCTGACCGGCACGGCGCTGTGCGCGGGCCAGTGCCTGCGTCCGCAGCGCCAGGACTTCCTCGGGCAGCCGTTGCGCCAGCCGCCGCGCGGCAACGCGCGCGCGCGGCCGCTGTGCGCGGTGGTGCTGGCGAGCACGGTGTTCCCGCGCGCGCTGCTGGAACGGCTGCCGTTCGATGAACACCTCGATGCCGGCTACGACGTCGCCGACCTGACCGGGCGCGCGGTCTATGGCTGCGGCTGCCGCATCGAGCTGGTCCCGAGCGCGATGAACCAGCTCGATGCGCAGCAGCCGGCGCCATGCGAGGGCAGCCCCGCCGCCGATGCCGCGCGCATGGCCACCATGCTGCACCGCTACGGGCGCAGCCAGCACCGCCACGGCAAGGCCGCGCTGTTCCTGATGCTGGCGCTGCCGCACAACCTCGGCCAGCACCTGCAGCGCAGCGGCTGGCGCGGCGTGGCGCCGTTCTGCACCACCACGCGCCTGCTGTGGCAGCACTTGCGGCTTGCGCCTGCGCATGACGGCACCGAAGCGCGCCCCCGCGCCGAGGTGACGGCGCCGCTGCCGCGCACCTGATCCGTGGCGGTGCGCCCACAGCGCCAGCCGCCGTTGTGTGGGGTAGCAGACGGTGCGCTGCCGCAGTGCGGCGCTACAGTCGCCCCACTTGCTAACGGATCAGAGCCATGGGCGCAAACGAGCTGGACACTCTTGGTCATATCACTGCCAGCGGGCCGGAGCGGGCCCCGCCACGCGGGCGCAACGGCATCCGCCGCGCGCTGATTACCGGCATCACCGGGCAGGACGGCGCCTACCTGTGCGAACTGCTGTTGGGCAAGGGCTATGAAGTCCACGGCATCAAGCGGCGCAGCTCGCTGTTCAACACCGAGCGCATCGACCACCTGTACCAGGACCCGCAGGCGCAGGAGCGCCGGCTGATCCTGCACCACGGCGACATGACCGACACCGCCAGCCTGGTGCGCGTGGTGCAGCAGTCGCAGCCCGACGAGATCTACAACCTCGCCGCGCAGAGCCACGTGCAGGTCTCGTTCGAAGAGCCCGAGTACACCGCCAACACCGACGCCATCGGCACGCTGCGCCTGCTCGAGGCGATCCGCATCCTGGGGATGGAGAAGCTCACGCGCTTCTACCAGGCCTCGACCTCCGAACTCTACGGGCTGGTGCAGGAAATCCCGCAGAAGGAAACCACGCCGTTCTACCCGCGCAGCCCGTATGCCGCCGCCAAGCTCTACGCCTACTGGATCACGGTGAACTACCGCGAGGCCTACGGCATGTACGCCTGCAACGGCATCCTGTTCAACCATGAAAGCCCGGTGCGCGGCGAGACCTTCGTCACCCGCAAGATCACGCGCGCGATCGCGCGCATCGCGCTGGGGCTGCAGGAAACGCTGTACCTGGGCAACCTGTCGGCGCTGCGCGACTGGGGCCATGCGCGCGACTACGTCGAGATGCAGTGGCTGATGCTGCAGCAGCCGGCGGCCGAAGACTTCGTCATCGCCAGCGGCGAGCAGCACAGCGTGCGCGAGTTCGTGCAGCGCGCGGCGCGCGAGCTGGGCATCACCATCACCTTCCATGGCAGCGGCGTCGACGAGGTCGGCATCGTCGAGCAGGTCGATCCGCCCGCCCGCGCCGGTGCGATCGCGCCGGCATGCAAGCCGGGCGAGATCGTGGTGCGGGTCGATCCGCGCTACTTCCGGCCGACCGAGGTGGAAACGCTGCTCGGCGATGCCAGCCGCGCGCGCGAGCGCCTGGGCTGGACCCCGCGCATCGGCTTCGCCGAACTGGTCCGCGAAATGATCGAGGCCGACTACGCCGCGGCGCGCCGCGACGCGCTGGTCAGGCTGGCCGGCTTCCAGGCCTTCAACCATCTTGAGTAGCCGCTGGCACGGCCAACGCGAGGCACCCATGAACCAGGCCCTGGCAGCGCGCCCGCGCATCTTTGTGGCCGGCCACCGCGGCATGGTGGGCTCGGCGATCGAGCGCGCCCTGCGCGCGCAGGGCGGCGCCGACCTCGTCACGCGCACGCACGCCGAGCTGGACCTGTGCGACCAGGCGCAGGTGCAGGCGTTCTTCGCCGGCGAGCGCATCGACGCGGTCTACCTGGCCGCCGCGCGCGTGGGGGGCATCCATGCCAACAACACCTACCCCGCCGAATTCATCCGCCAGAACCTGGCCATCGCCACCAACGTGATCCATGGCGCCTGGCAGGCCGGCGTGCGGCGGCTGCTGTTCCTGGGCTCGAGCTGCATCTACCCGCGGCTGGCGCCGCAGCCGATCCGCGAAGCGTCGCTGCTGACCGGCGCGCTGGAGCCGACCAACGCGCCCTACGCCATCGCCAAGATCGCCGGCATCATGCTGTGCGACAGCTACAACCGCCAGTACGGCACCGATTATCGCTGCGTGATGCCGACCAATCTCTATGGGCCCGGCGACAACTACCACCCCGACAACAGCCACGTGATACCGGGACTGGTGCGCCGCTTCCATGACGCGCGCCTGGCCGGCAGCGAACGCGTGCCGGTGTGGGGCACCGGCAAGCCCCTGCGGGAATTCCTGCATGCGGACGACCTGGCGCGCGCCTGCCTGCATGTGATGGCGCTGTCCGCGCCGGCCTACCGCGAGGCCGCGCCCGCGGGCTTCCTCAACGTCGGCAGCGACGACGAGGTCTCGATCGGCGAACTGGCGGCATTGGTGGCGCAGGTCACCGGCTATCGCGGCACCATCGTCTTCGAAGCCGGCAAGCCCGACGGCACCCCGCGCAAGCGGCTGGACAGCAGCGCCATCATGCGCACCGGCTGGCACCCGCGCATTGCGCTGCGCGACGGCCTGCGCGGCGTCTACGACGAGGCCTGCCGCACCGGCATGCTGCCCGGCGGCATCGCGGCCGCGCTGGCCTGACCCCGAACGCGCGGAGCGGCCATGAAGATCCTGATCTACTGCCAGAACTACGCGCCCGAGCTGACCGGCATCGGCAAGTACACCGGCGAGCAGGCGCAATGGCTGGCCGCGCGCGGGCACGAGGTGCGCGTGGTCTGCGCGCCGCCGTACTACCCGGCGTGGCGCGTCAGCGAGGGCTACAGCGCCTGGCGCTATCGCCGCGAAACGCACGGCAGCGTGACCGTCTACCGCGCGCCGGTGTGGGTGCCGCGCAAGCCTTCCGGCCTGCTGCGCATCCTGCATCTGATGAGCTTTGCGCTGAGCAGCGTGCCGTGCATGGCGGCGCAGCTGCGCTGGCGTCCCGACGTGATCTTCGCGGTCGAGCCCACGCTGATGTGCAGCCCCGCGGCGCTGCTGCTGGGCAGCTGCACGCGCGCCCGCACCTGGCTGCATGTGCAGGACCTGGAGGTCGATGCCGCGTTCGCGCTGGGGGTGCTGCGCCATCCGCTGCTGCGCCGGCTGGCCACGCGCATCGAACGCGCGCTGACCACGCGCTTCCACCGCGTCTCGACCATCTCGCACGCGATGGCCGACGCGTTGCGCGCCAAGGGCGTCAGCAATGCGCGCCTGACGCTGCTGCCCAACTGGGCCGACCTGCACGAGGCCCCGGCCGACGCGGCGCTGGCGTTCCGGCAAGGGCTGGGCATTCCCGCCGATGCGGTGGTCGCGCTGTATGCCGGCAACATGGGCAACAAGCAGGGCCTGGAAGTGCTGGCCGACGCCGCGCAGGCGCTGCAAGGCCACCAGCGCATCCACGTGGTGCTGTGCGGCGACGGCAGCGGCCGCGCCGCGCTGCAGGCGCGCTGCGCCGGCATGGCGCGCGTGCACTTCCTGCCGCTGCAGCCGCAGGCGCAGTTCCACGCGATGATGGCGGCCGCCGATATCCATCTGCTGCCGCAGCGCGCCGACGCGGCCGACCTGGTGATGCCGTCCAAGCTCACCGGCATGCTGGCGAGCCGGCGCGCGGTGATTGCCACCGCGCTGCCCGATACCGAGCTGGGCCGCCTGGTGGCGCGCGTGGGCGTGCTGGTGCCGCCCGGCGATGGCAGCGCGCTGGCGCACGCCATTGCCACCCTCGCCTGCCAGCCGCAGCGGCGCGCCATGCATGCCGCCGCGGGCCGCGCCTGGGCCGAAGCCCATCTCGGCCGCGACGCGGTGCTGGCGCAACTGGAAACCGCGCTGCAGGCGCTGGTATCGCCGCCTGCCGCGCAAGATGCCTCCGCGGTTGCCTGAGGCGCCGCGGCGGCCCACCCAACATCGAAGGGGGAACCCGTCATGACCGACAACACCGCCACCACGCAGGCCGCGCTGGCGCAACGCCTGATGCAGACCATCAAGCCCCTGGTGCCCGCCTGGCTGCGCACGTACTACCACGTGCGCCGCGAGCAGCAGCATGACGCACGCTACCGCGCCAAGCCGCCTGGCGAAGTGTTCTCAGACATCTACCACAGCAGCCTGTGGGGCGAGGCGGAAGAGCCGGGCTTCTTCAGCGGCACCGGCTCGCACGACCCGCGCATCGTCCAGCCCTACACCGAGGCCGTCACCGCGCTGCTGCGCGAACTGCCGCGCAAGCCCGACGTGGTCGACCTGGGCTGCGGCGACTTCCATATCGGCAGCCGCATCCGCCCGGCCTGCGCGCGCTATGTCGCCTGCGACGTGGTGGCGCCGCTGATCGCGGCCAACCGCGAGCGCTACGGCCACCTCGATGTCGAATTCCGCTGCCTCGACATTGCCGGCGACGATCTGCCCGCCGGCGACGTGGTGTTCCTGCGCCAGGTGCTGCAGCACCTGGACAACGACAGGATCGCGCGCGTGCTGGCCAAGCTGCACCGCTACCAGGTGCTGGTGCTGACCGAACACCTGCCGCTGGCGCCGGATTTCCCGCCCAACGCGGCCAAGCGGCTGGGGGCGTCGACGCGGCTGGCGCGCATGGTGCCGAGCGGCGTGGTGCTGACCGCGCCGCCGTTCAACCTGAAGCCGGTGCACAGCCGCGTGTTGTGCGAGGTGCGCGAAGGCGCGGGCGTGATCCAGACCGTCGCCTACACCCTGCATTGAGCCGAAGTTCGCGCCACGGCCGCGGTCCTGCCGCGCGGCCGTCGGCCTCAGCCGGCCTGAGCCGGCTTCCGCCGCTCTCAGCCGCTCTCTATCGCTCTCAGCCGGCCGTGCCGGCCTCCGCCGTCTCGGCCGCTGACGCCGGGGCCAATGCGGCCTGGTAGATGGCCTCGTACTGGTCCAGCGCCCGCTCCGCGGAGAAATGCCGCGCCCACGCCAGCGAGTCGGCCGAGAGCTGGTCGAGCCGGGCCTGCGGCCACGACAGCAGCTCCAGCAGCACGCCCACGTTGCGCCGGGCCCAGGCCTGCGCCTGGCCTGGCTCGATCGCCTCCATCGGCTCCATCAGCAAGGCCAGCCCGCCGCCGATCTCCTGCATCGGCGCGCGCGCCGTGGTCAGCACCGGGATGCCGCACGCCATGGCCTCGATCACCGGCCAGCCGAAGCCCTCTTCCAGGCTCGGGAACAGCAGCACTGCCGCGAGCGCATAGGCAGCGTGCACGGCCGCGGTGGACATGCCCTCCAGGAAGCGCACCTCGCCGCCCAGCTGCTCCGCGCCGGCGGCCAGCTCGCGCATGGCCGGGGTCGGCTCGGGGCCGATCATCCACAGCGGGCGCGGCGCGGCGCCGCCGGCGCCCGTGCAAAGCGCCTCGCAATAGGCCTGGTAGAGCGCCAGCACGCCTTCGCGGTTCTTGTACCACTGGTTGCCGCCGATATGGACCAGCATGCCGGGCCGGATATCGTCGATGCTGGCCGCGCGCAGCCGGCGCATGGCGACATCGGGCGCGAGCGGGCGGAACGGGTAGTTGAGGCCGTTGTGCACCACGCGCACCCGCGGCGGCCGCCCCGGATGCAGGCGCAGCAGGTCCTGCGCGGTCTTGTCCGAGACCGCGACGAAGTTGCGGCCCAGGCCGACGCCGCGCAGGATCAGCGCCTGGTACAGGCGCCCGCTGGCGGACAGCTGGCGGCCGGGAAACTCCCCCGCCGCGGTGCGCTGGGCGATAAAGTCGTGGCAGTGGATGACATGCGGGCGGCGATGCAGCAGCCACATCCACATGCCCAGCGAATGATCGGTCAGCACCACCAGCGCGCCCGCGCCCTCGCGCCGCAGCCGCCACCACGCCCACGCCGGGAACAGCACGTACTGGTCGAGATAGCCGAGCCACTTGCGCGGGCCCGGGCGCGTGGACAGCCGCACCAGCACCGCGGGCGGCGTCCACAACTGGGCCTCGTGGCCGCGCTCGCGCATGCCTTCGACAATCATGGCCGCGAAGCGGTCCATGCTGTGGCTGCCGAAAAAAACGGGATGACCGAACAGGATGAGCCTCATATTGCCTTTCGCGGATCGATGTTGAGGTCTGATATGGGTGCGTGGCCCCGCGCTGGTGGCTAGCGCGGGCGCCGCGGCCGCGCGCGCCCGTCCGTGCGCGCGAGCCTTCCCTGGCGCGCCAGCCGCGTGACCGCCATGGTGAAGCCGACAAACAGAAAGCCCAGCACGTTGGCGGTCAGCTGGCCGATCAGCGACCAGGTCAGCAGGCACAGCGTGGCCACCAGCCACAGCAGGATGGCAAAGCTGTTGCCGCTGCGCCGCGCCGCGCCGACGGCGAGCCACAGCCCCGCCACGCAGACCGTGAACTTCAGCGCGACGTACAGGTAGCCGAGCAGGCCGGCCTCTTCGATGGTGCGCCCGGTCTCGGTCTCCGACAGCATGAAGGTGATTTCGCCGCGCTCGAGGTAGCTGGCCAGGTTGCTGCCGCGCCCGAGCCCCGCGCCCAGCAGGCTCGGTTTGGCGTAGGCCTCGCTCTCGCCCAGGAACATGGTGCCGACGCGGTCGCTGAAGTCTTCGTCCTCGGCCGCGTCGTGGAAGCGCTGGACCGTGCCTTCGACCGACTCGCTGAACACGGCCATGCCGACCGCCCCGATCAGCACCGCCGCGCCCGCCCACACCAGCACGCGGCGCTTGGCCACGGCGCGCCCGAACAGCAGCGTGCACAGCGCCGCCACCGCGAACAGGCCCGGCAGCAACAGCACGGTCGCGCGCGAACCGCTCACCAGCACGCTCACCAGCAGGCTGCCCAGCACCACCAGCGCATACAGCCAGTGGCGCTTGCCGTCGCCGCCGAGCACGTAGTGCAGCGCCATCGGCATGGCGATCGCCAGGAAGGTGGTGTAGCCCAGCGTGAACGAGAACGTGCCGGTGGTGCGCACGATGTCGCCGACCATCATGAAGACCCGGTCCTCGTCGCCGTCGACCTGCCGGTTCAGGAAGCTGCCCGGCGGCAGGTAGTGCTGCAGCACCACCAGCGGCGCCATCAGCACCATCAGCACCAGCGTGGTCTTGCAGATCGCGGCGACGTCGTCGGGCTCGAGCAGCAGCGCCGCGGCCACGCCGAACCACAGGTAGAGCAGCCAGAAGCGCAGGCCGACCAGCATGATGGCGAGGTTGCCCTCGCCGGCGATGGTCTGCACCAGTCCCCACGCCAGCACCAGCGCGCTCCACAGCAGCAGCAGCCGCACCGCGGGCCGTGCCGGCGTGAAGCCGCCGTAGCGCATGGCGTAGTAGATGCCATAGACCGCCAGCAGGTCGCGCAGCAGCACCAGCGGCAGGCTCAGCGAGCCCGCCACCCACTTGCGCGCCGCCCCTTCCAGCACGGCGACCAGGAACACCAGCAGGAACACCGTGCCGAAGGTGGTGCGGGCCTGCCGGCGGATGCGCGAGCGCGCCGGCGGCGCCAGGTGTGCGGCGGAGTGGCTCAGCATAGCGTCGCGATGGTTGCGACCGCGGCGCGGCGATACCTGGCCCAGGTGTACTTCTCCCCGGCCAGGCTCGCGTACGGGCGCGCCTCGTCCAGGCTGGCGCGTACCGTGGCAAGCTCCAGCATGCGGTCATACAGCGATTGCGCGCTGACCTGGACGATCCAGCCCGCGCGCGGGAATTCCTGCAGAATCTCCTTGGCCCCGACCCGCTCCGACACCAGCGCCGGCGTGCCGCAGGCGAGCGCCTCGGCCACCACCATGCCGAACGAATCGAAGCGCGACGGCAGCACCAGGCAATCGGCGTCGGCCAGCTCCTGGTACAGCGCCGATTGCGGCAAGGCGCCGAGCAGCGTGACCCCGGGAGTCGCCGCCAGCGCCGCGGCCAGCCCGGGCTCGGCACCGCCGCCGGCCACCGCCAGCTCGGCCTCCGGCACGCGCGCGCGCACCATGGCAAAGGCCTGTTGCAGCAGGTCGACGGCCTTGAGCGTGGTCAGCCCGCCGGCATACAGGAAGCGCGTGCCGGCGCGCGTGCGCCGGCGCTGCACGTGGCCCGGCAGGCTCGCGCCGAGCAGGATCGACCTGAGCTTGGCGTCCGGCACGCCAGCCTGCGCGTAGGTCTGCGCGGCAAACTCGGAACAGGTGATGACCAGGTCGGCCAGCTCCACCTCGCGGTCCTTGCGCGCGTCGATGCACGCCAGGTAGGGGTCGGGCTGCAGGCCCAGCAGCGCCGCCGCGGTGGCGCGATGCACCGCCGGCGCGTCGAGCACGCAGCGGGCGCCGATGCGGCGCGCCGCCTCGAAGGTCTGCATCGCCGAGTTCTCGTAGGCCACCACCACGTCGGGGCGCAGCGCCTCGACGCGCCGCGCGGCCCACGCATCGAACAGGTGGAACACGCGGTGCGCATAGGCCGACTGCGACATGCCCAGGTAGCGGTTGAGTCCGACGCGGCGGTGCAGCCCCAGCTTGAGCATGGCCGGGAAGCACAGCGGATGGCGGCGCAGCGCGCGCGGGATGCCGACCTCGCGCACCTTGGCGCCGAGCGACGGCGGCAGCCACCACGGCACCGGCTCGCCCGGCCCGCGCACCGGCACGCCCGACCAGTACTGGCAGAGCAGCCCCTGCTCGTACAGCGCCTGCGCCATCTGGTGCGAATGCTGCAGGCCGGGGTGGGTGACCAGGACCTTCATGGGCGGCTCCCGTCGACGCTCAGCACCGGCGGCGGCAGCAGCCGCCCGGCGCGGATCGCGCCCGCCAGTTCGCACAGCACCGCGGCGCCCAGCCCGGAGGCCAGCCCGGCCTCGAACCACAGCACGCCGCGCAGCGTGGTCAGGTCCAGCAGGTGGGGCGCGATCAAGCACCACGCCACCACCACCGGCACCTGCATGTAGTTGAAGTGGTTCAGGCCCCGGTTGGCCAGCAGTTCCCACGCCACGCCGGCAATGCTGTAGGCCCCCGCGCCCAGGCACGCGATCAGCAGTTCCGAAGTCAGCCCGGCGTAGTTGCCGCCGACCAGGCGCAGCAGCAGTGCGGGCCACAGCCACGCCAGCAGCACCAGCGTGCAGGCCGGCAGCGAACCCAGCAGCAGCCAGCCCAGGTACTGGCGCAGCACGTGCTCGCGCGCCTGCGCGAAGCGCGGCACGACATACGCGCCCACCACGATGCTGACCGGCACCAGCAGCTGGCCGATGCGCGACAGCGCACCGATCGCCGCGGTCTGGCTGACCGCGCCGTAGAACGCGACGATGCCGAAGGCGAACTGCGACTGCATGCAGTAGAACGCGTCCATGGGAATCTGGCGGCGCGTGATGGCGCGGATCGAGCGCTGGTCCTCGGGCATCGGCTCGGCCGCGGTCGCCGGCAGTTCGCGGCGCAGCCAGCGGCGCACGAACGGCACGCGCAGCCCGGCGAACAGCGTGTTGACCAGGCTGGCGGCCAGCGCGCTCTGCAGCCCCAGCAGGTAGACCCCCCACGACAGCACCAGCCGCGCGCCCGACAGGCTGGCATCCAGCACCTGCAGCGCCGGCGCGCGGTTGGCGAACAGCAGCACCTGGTCCACCACGCGCGACTGCATGTCGAAATACCACATCGTCAGCAGCGTCAGCAGCAGCGCGGCAATCAACGCCAGCGACGCATGGTTGCGGTACATCAGCACGCCGGCGACGACCAGCAGCGGCGGCAGCAGGAAGGCCGAGATGCGCTTGCGCTGCGCCAGCGCGGCGCGCGTGGCCTGCGCCGCGCGCGCGCGGTCCGGCCAGGTGCGCCCCAGGATCGCATTCAGCCCGAAATGGATGCCGCCCTTGGTGATGATCGACATCGCGCCGACGATGGCCCCCGTGACCGTATAGATGGCGTAGTCGCCCACGCTGAGCCAATGCGCCAGCAGCAGGCCGGTGATGGCGCCCAGCCCCTGCGACAGCACCGCGAAGATGAAGATGCGCAGCGCCTTCATGGCGTGCCGCCCGGCGTGGCGCTGCTGGCGGCGGCGCCGCGCGCGGGCTGCGGCGCCGGCCGCTGGCCGACGATATCCAGCAGCCGCTGCGCGCTCTGGCGCACCTCGAAGCGTCGGAGGAAGCAGGCTTGCGCCTGCACCCGCATGCGCGCCTGCGCGTCGGGCCCTGCCTGCAGCCACTGGCGCAGGCACGCACCGGTGCCCTCGGCGGTATCCGCACCGGCCAGTCCGGCCCCGTCGGCAACGATCTCGCGCCAGATATTGACCTTGTCCGAAATCAGCACCGGCACGCCGCAGCCCAGCGCCTCGGCCACGGCCACGCCAAAGTTCTCCTGGTGCGACGGCAGGCTGAAGACTTCCGCCGCGTGATAGGCGCCCCATTTCACGTCGCCGGACAGCATCCCGGTCCAGCTCAGCCGCTGCGCCAGTCCCAGGCCCTCGGCCTGCCGCGCCAGGCGTTCGCGCAGCGCCGCCTCGACCGGGCCCGCCAGCACCAGCTGCAGCCGCGGATCCGCACCGGCCACGCCGGCAAAGGCTTCGACCAGCAGGTCGCAGCCCTTCTTTTCGTGGATGCGCCCGAGGAACAGCACGATGCGCTTGCCGCGCAGCGCCGGAAATGCGGCGAAGAAGGTCTCGCGCAGCGGCGCGGCAGCGGTGGGCGGCTGCGCGGTGCCGTAGCCGGCCACCAGCTCGCGGCAGCGATAGGGCCAGAACGCATTGCGCGAACGCCGCTGCTCTTCCTCGCAGGTGAACAGCACGCCGCGCGCGCCGCGCAACACCCAGTAGTCGCCGAGCAGCCAGTACAGGCTCTTCTTGACGTGCTTGAGCGGATAACGCTCGCGGAACCACGGGTCGAGCATGCCGTGCGTATAGACGAAGTACGGCACCTCGGCGCCGCGCAGCGCCAGGCAGGTGGCCAGCGCATGGAACTGCCACAGGCCTTCGACCAGCACCGCGTCATAGTCGGCCGCATGGGCGCGCAGCCACGCCAGCATCCTGGGGTTGAAGCCGTATTTGGACGAAACCGGGCCCAGTGCGATTACGTTCATCTCGCTGGCACGCACGAACGGCGCGTCGGGTGCGTCGCCACAGCAGACATGGATCTCGGCGCCGCGTTCGCGCAGCGGCTGGCGCAATTGGCGGATGCCCTCGATGGGGCCGCCCCCGGCGGGGTCGATGGAGGGTATGACGTGCAGCAATTTCATGGTGCAGGGCGATCTCCGGATTCCGCGCGTCGTGCCCGCTCTGCGGCAGGCTCTGGTCCCCAGGCTGGCGCCAATGGCAAGCGGGGCCATACGTCCTCGTGCCCGCAGCATGAGCCAGCCCGTCCGCGGGCTCTGTTCGCTGCCACACACCCGCACGGCCAGCACCGGCGCCGCCTGGCCAATGTGGACCAGCGCACCGAGCCGCGCGCCGCGGCGCACCAGAATGGCTGGCATCCGGCGCCATCCGCATGGCGCGCACCTTGTTCCTGCCATGCCGATCCCGATCCTGATGTACCACCAGATCGACGCCCCGCCGCCACGCCGCTCGCCCGGGCGCGGGCTGTGGGTGCCGCCCGCGCGCTTCCGGCGCCAGATGCGGCTGATGCACCGGCTGGGCTATCGCGGCCTGAGCATGCGCGACCTGATGCCGTACCTGCACGGCGAGCGCAGCGGCAAGGTGTTCGGCATCACCTTCGACGACGGCTTCCGCAACGTGTTCGAGCACGCCATGCCCGCGCTGGATGCGCTGGGTTTCACCGCCACCAACTACTTTGTCTCGCGCCAGCTGTCGGGCAGCAATGTGTGGGACCGTGACCTGGGCATCCGGCCCGCGGCGCTGATGAGCGTGGCGCAGATGCGCGCCTGGCACCAGCGCGGCCATGAAGTCGGCTCGCATACGCTGGACCATGTCGACCTGCGCCGCATGGCGCCGCACGAGGCGCGCCGGCAGATCGCCGCGTCCAAGGATGAGCTCGAGCAATGGCTCGGCGTGCCGGTGACGGCCTTCTGCTATCCCTACGGCAGCCAGGACGCCGCGCACCGGGACATGGTGCGCGAGGCGGGCTACGCCAACGCCACCATTACCGCGCGCGGCCTGGCCCGCGCCAGCGACGACCCGTTCGGCCTGCCGCGCGTGAGCGTGTATTGCGCCACCGGCCTGTTCGGCTTCCTGCGCAAATGCCTGACCGCGCACGAAGACCGCTGGCGCGAAGCCTAGCGGCCGGCTTCGGAACCCTGCCGGTCGGTGCTGAACGGTGCCGGCTCGCTGGGGTGCCGGGTGAAGCGCGC
This sequence comes from Cupriavidus taiwanensis, assembly GCF_900249755.1. Lineage (NCBI taxonomy): Bacteria > Pseudomonadati > Pseudomonadota > Betaproteobacteria > Burkholderiales > Burkholderiaceae > Cupriavidus > Cupriavidus taiwanensis. The sequence continues at coordinate 2,230,363 of NZ_LT976854.1, read as the reverse complement.
GATGGCCTCGGCGTAGCGCTGCGCCACCGCCTTGCGTTCGTGCTCGTGCAGGAACTGGCGCGTGCCGGCTTCGTCCCGGCGTGACGCGCCGGCCAGCACGGCGGCCATGGCCGCGTGCAATGGCTCGAGCGCCGGCTCGACCACCCAGCCGAAATCGCCAACCGCTTCAGGCAGGCCGCCGCGCTGGCTGACGATCACTTCGCAGCCCGCCGCCAGGCCTTCCAGTGCGACGATGCCGAACGATTCATAGCCCAGCGACGGCGCCACCAGGCATCGATGCCGGCCCAGCATCGCCGCCACGCCGGCGGCGCACTGGCAGCCGGCAAAGTGCACCGCATCCGCGCAGCCAAGCGCGGCGGCGAGGCGCGCCAGCGCCTCGCGCTCGGGCCCGTCGCCGACGATGGTCAGCCGCGCATGCGGCTGGCGCGCATGCAGGCGCGCGAAGCTGCGCACCAGCAAATCCACGCCTTTTTCCGACACCAGCCGCCCGACGAAGATAAAGCTGCCCGCCGGCCGCGCATCGGCCGGCGCCGCGTGCGCGAACAGTTCGTCGCGATAGCCGTTGTGGATCACCAGCGGCTGGCCCGGCAGCCAGCCGGCCAGGTAGTGGCTGACGCAGATGCCGTGGTAGAAGCGCGACAGCCAGCGCTTGATGACACCGGCCCAGGCGCGGCGCTTGTGGCCGTGGACCACGTACGGGCCGTGGTGGGTCAGCACGATGCGCCGGCGCAGCACGCTGGCCAGCATCACGTCGTAGAAGGTCAGGCCAACGAACAGCACGCGCCGGTGGCGCAACAGCGCCCGCGCCAGCTGCAGCTTGCCGCGGATCCGGGTCACGGTGAACGGGAACGTGGTGGCATCGCCGGGCGCGGCCGGCGTGCGCGTGGCCACTTCCACCGGGTAGCCCAGTTCCGCCAGGCCATGCGCCAGTTCCTCGGCGAACCGCTCCATGCCGCCGATCGCCGGATGGAAGGGGGCGCTGTAGATCAGGATGCTTGGCAGCGGCGCAGGGGTCTCGTGCAGCCGCAAGGGTTGCATCATCGCGTCATGGCTCCGGTCGCGCAGCGTGTCAGCACGCCTGTGCACGCTGCGTCTGCCTGCAGCATGCGCCAGCACCGGGTGCCGCTCCGTGCGCTGGCGCACCTGTCTGGAGCGCAATGGTCGCGCGAGGGCGGCGCAATGGCCGACGCACCCGGCCTGGCAGGCTCTCGCCCTGTTTCTGTGGCGCGGCGCACCGATGCGCCGGCCGCCTTCGCGCGAGCATCGCCGCAATGCCAGCCGTCCCGGAACGCTTCGTATGATCATCCAGCACACCCACCGCACCTCCGGCCCGTCGTTTTCGCTGTCCAACCGTGTGCGCCGGCAGCTATGGAACTGGGTATGGCTGTGGCTGTTCCGCCCCAGCCTGCGCCCGATGCATGCCTGGCGCGCCGCGCTGCTGCGGTTGTTCGGCGCACGGCTGGGCCGCGACGCGCGGGTCTACCCCGGCGCGCGCATCTGGGCGCCGTGGAACCTGGTGATGGGCGAGCACACCGCCGTCGCCGACGGCGTGACGCTCTACAACATCAGTCCGATCACGCTTGGCGACTACGCCACCGTGTCGCAGGGCTCGCACCTGTGCACCGGCTCGCACGACTACAACAGCGAAACGTTCCAGCTGATCGCGTCGCCGATCACGCTGGAGCGCCATGTGTGGGTGTGCGCCGAAGCCTTCATCTCGCCGGGCGTGACGCTGCCCGAAGGCGTGGTGATTGCGCCGCGCACGGTGGTCACCAAGCCGCTGCGCGAAGCGTGGACGGTGTATGGCGGCACGCCCGCGCGGCCCATCGGCCAGCGCCGCCCGCAGCCGTGAAACGGCCCGCAGCGCCGCGCGCCCAGTGCGGGGCATGCCACGCAAGGCGCTTGCGGCAGTGTGCGAGAGCGCACCGATTCGCGCTACCCGCAGCCCTAGGCTGGGAGCATCGGGGGCATGCCGTCCCAACGCGCGCCCAGCCCCAAATGTGCAGGAGTCATGTCGTGGAAACCAGTCAATGCCGCACCGCTTGCCTCATCCCCCGCACCCACCGCACCGGCCATGCGCGCCCGCGCTCGCTGCCGGGACTGTGCGCCGTACTCGGCGCCGCCCTGCTGCTGGGCGGCTGCGCCGCCTCGCCGGGGATGCACTTCAGCCCGACCGCGAATGTCGACGCGGTCGGCCCCGACGTCAAGCCGGACATCACGCCCATCACCATGGACCTGGTGCGCGAGCTGCGCGCCAAGAGCAAGCCCACCAATGACCGCGTCGAAGAACTGTTCGCCACGCCCAAGCCCTATGTGATCGGCCCCGGCGACATCATCTCGGTGGTGGTGTGGGACCACCCGGAACTGGTGTTCCCGACGCAGACCTACAGCATCGGCGCGGGCTTCGAGGTGCCGGCGTCGACCGGCGGCTCGAACATGCCGGGCTATGTGGTCAGCCCCAACGGCGATATCCAGTTCCCGTATGCCGGCGTGATGAAGGTCTCGGGCAAGACCGCCAACCAGGTGCGCGACGAAATGGCGCGCGTGCTCTCGCGCGTGGTGCGCAACCCGCAGATGACGGTGCGCGTGCTGGGCTTTCGCAGCCAGCGCGTCTATGTCGACGGCGAGGTGCGCACGCCCGGCATGCTCGCCATCGACGACGCGCCGATGACGCTGGTCGAGGCGCTGAACCGCGCCGGCGGCGTGCTCAACAACACCGGCGACAACAGCCGCGTGCGCGTCACCCGCGGCGAGCGCAGCTGGTACGTGAATATCCCGGCGATGCTGGCCAAGGGCATCGACCCGTCGCGCATCCTGCTGCGCTCGGGCGACATCGTGCGCGTCGAGCAGCGCGAGGACAGCAAGATCTTCGTCACCGGCGAGGTGGTCCGGCCGGCCTCGCTGCTGATGCGCAACGGCCGCATGACGCTGAACGAGGCGCTCGGCGACGCCGGCGGCGTGAACCCCAACTCCGCCAACGCCGAGCAGATCTACGTGATCCGCAAGACCGCCAGCGATACGCCCAAGGTATTCCACCTCGACGGCACCTCGCCGGTGGCGCTGGCGATTGCCGAGGGCTTCGAGCTCGAGCCCAAGGACGTGGTCTACGTGGATGCACGCGAAGTGGTGCGGTGGAGCCGCGTCATGACCCTGCTGGTGAGCCCGATCGTGGGCGTCAACAGTCTCGCTACGCGGCCCTGAACCATGCTGCTCGCGCCGCCCCTGATAGCCGATGAAGCCGCGATGATCCGCTCGATCCTGGTGGTGTGCCTGGGCAACCGTTGCCGCAGCCCGATGGCCGCCGACCTGCTGCGCCAGGCCCTGCCCGACTGCAGCATCAGCTCCGCGGGGCTGGCGCCGCCGCCCGACGCCGGCGCCGATCCGCGCGTGATCCGGCTGCTGGCCAAGGATGGGCTGGACCTGGCGGCGCACCGCACGCGCGAACTCGACGACGGCATGGTGAACGATGCCGACCTGGTGCTGGTGATGGACAGCGAGCAGCGCGAATGGCTGGAGCAGCGCTTCCCGCAGGCGCGCGGCAAGACCTTCCGCCTGTGCGAGGCCGCGCAGGCGGATATTCCCGATCCCTACGGCGGCTCGCAGGCGATGTTCCTGATCGTGCTGGGGCTGATCCGCGAGGGCGTGCAGGCATGGACCGCACAGATTCAATCCGAAGCACAGGCAACCCGCTACGGGGAGGCAACATGAGCAACATCAAGAACCTGCGTGACTACGAGGCCCAGGCCACCGACGGCGATGAGCCGTCGTCTGACCTGACCTCGTATGTCGACGTGCTGATCCGCTATCGCTGGACCTTTATCGGGGTTGCTGCCGCGGTCATGGCCGTGGGCCTGCTGTTCGCGCTGCTGACCAAGCCGGTCTACCGTGCCGACATGCTGGTGCAGGTGGAGGAGCAGAACAGCACCAGCGCCAACAACCCCAACAAGCCCACCGCCACCGTGTCGCCGGTGTATGACGTCAGGCCCGCCCCGTCGGCGGAGATCGAGCTGCTGCGCTCGCGCATGGTGGTCGGCAAGGCGGTCGACGCGCTGCAGCTGGACGTGTCCGCGTCGCCGCACTACTTCCCGGTGATCGGCGCGGCGCTGGCCGGCTTCAACCGCGAGCTGTCGCAGCCGGGCCTGTTCGGCAAGGGCGGCTATGCGTGGGGCAGCGAAGCGATCGCGGTCTCGCGCCTGGAGGTGCCGCCGGCGATGGAGCGCCGGCTGATCACGGTGACCGCGCTGGGCAACGGCAAGTACCGGCTGGCCTTCGCCAGCGACGACGCCGTGGTCGAAGGCAGCGTCGGCGTGCCGCTGACGGTGGCGACCCACAGCGGCAAGGTCACGATCGAGATCACCCAGCTCGAAGGCCGGGCCGGCGCGGTGTTCCACGTCTCGCGCGTGCCGCGCGCGGTGGCCATTGCCGACCTGCAAAGCAAGCTGATGATCACCGAGCGCGGCAAGCAGAGCGGCGTGATCGGCGTGGCGCTGGAAGGCACCTCGGCCGAGAAGACCGCCGCCATCCTGAACGAGGTCGGCAACGAGTATGTCGAGCAGAACCTGCGCCGCAAGGCCGCCGAGGCCGAGAAGTCGCTGGCCTTCCTGGAGGCGCAGCTGCCGCAGCTCAAGCAGCAGCTGGAAAGCGCCGAGTCGCGCTACAACGCCATGCGCAACCAGCGCGGCACCATCGACCTGAACGAAGAATCCCGGCTGGTGCTGGCGCAATCGGTAGCCGCACAGACCAAGCTGGCCGACCTGCGCCAGCGGCGCCAGGAACTGATTGCGCGCTTCACGCCCAACCATCCGGCGATCGAGATCATGGACAAGCAGATCGCCGACGTGAACGCCGAGCTCGGCACCGTCGGCGGCAAGATCCAGCGCCTGCCGGACATCGAGCAGAACGTGCTGCGGCTGATGCGCGATGTGCGGGTCAGCACCGAGATGTACCAGTCGCTGCTGAACGACGTGCAGCAGCTCAGGCTGGTCAAGGCCAGCAAGATCGGCACGGCGCGGCTGGTGGACCCGCCCGAGGTGCCGATCCGCCCGGTCAAGCCGAACCGCAAGCTGATCGCCGCGGCCTCGGTGCTGCTGGGCCTGCTGGCCGGCACCGCGGTGGTGGTGCTGCGCCGGCTGCTCGACGGCGGCGTCGCCGATGCCGACGAGATCGAGCGCGAAACCGGCATGACGGTGTACGCCACGGTGCCCTACAGCGCGGCGCAGTCGCGCCTGCGCGGCGGGCCCGATGTCGACCGGCTGCTGGCGCGGCGCCTGCCGGACGACCCGGCCGTGGAGAGCCTGCGCAGCTTCCGCACCTCGCTGCAGTTTGCGCTGCTCAACAGCGACAGCAACAACGTGGTGGTGATCACCGGGCCGGCACCGGAAGTCGGCAAGTCCTTCATCTCGGCCAACTTCGCCACGGTGCTGGCCACCGCCGGGCGCCGCGTGGTGCTGGTCGACGCCGACCTGCGGCGCGGCGGCCTCAACCACCATTTCGGCAAGCCGCGCGTGCCGGGGCTGACCGAGCTGCTGACCGGCACGCCGCTGGAGCAGGTGCTGCAGCGCGACGTGGTGCCCGGGCTGGACTTCATCGCCACCGGCTCCGAACCGCCGCTGGCCGCCGACCTGCTGCAGACGCGCGGCATGGATACGCTGCTGGCCACGCTCAGGAACCGTTACGACGTGGTGCTGCTCGATACCCCGCCGGTACTGGCCACCTCCGACGCCGGCGTGCTGGCAACCAAGGCTGGGGCGGTGTTCCTAGTGGCGCGGGCCGATGCCAGTACGGCATCAGAGCTCAAGGCGACGCGGCGTGCGATCGTGCAGGCTGGCAGTGATATCAAAGGCGTGATCTTCAATGGCCTGAAGGTGGAGGGGCGGTGGTATCGGGCGCATTATCACTTTGGGAAGTATCGGTATATGAATCAGTATGGGGGGGCTAGTTCTAAGAGGGCATGAGGGGGTCGTCTGGCGTGGGCGCGGCATGTCGCTTTTGGTGACATGCTGTCGGCTCTTGAACCGCCTGGTTCCGCCCTGCTGGGCGGGTCACTTTTTGGCCGAGCGCCAAAAAGTAACCAAAAAACGCGTCGCCTGTGCGGCTGGCAATCAATTCCACGGCGTTGGTGGTTCCAGCGGTGGTGATTTCCCTTTGGCGTGGGTGCCCGTTCGAGCCTGCTAACGCTATGTGAGTCAGGGGTGGTGCCTGCGATAACCCACTTTTGAACGATCCCAAACTAGGGTGTAGGCAGCCTGCTGCTGGCGTCAACGCGGGGACGCCTTCGGCTGCGCTGCGCGCCGGTCCTATCGCAGGGCGTGGGCTCTGGCATGGAACGCGTCGCTGCGCTTGCTTGGCGCTGGCAGGCCCGCAGGCCGCGGCTGCCGTGGCTGCTTCGCTGCGGAAGGCCTGACTTCGTTGAGGCTCCCTGCCCTCACCCCCGGCCCCTCTCCCGCAGGCGGGAGAGGGGAGCAAACCAGTGGCAGTGGCCCCGCCGGTCCTATCGCGAGGCGGAGGCCCAGGCACGGAACGCGTCGCTGCGCTCGCTTAGCGCTGGCAGGCCCGCAGGCCGCGGCTGCCGTGGCTGCTTCGCTGCGGAAGGCCTGACTTCGTTGAGGCTCCCTGCCCTCACCCCCCGGCCCCTCTCCCGCAGGCGGGAGAGGGG